>JBNGCV010000078.1:0-6245 GCA_049975465.1 Kosmotogaceae bacterium
AACCTCATCTGACTGTTGTAATCTCTGGCTATTACCCAGGCTTTTGTGTGCGAACTCTTACGACCAGCTCTTCCAATTTTCTGAACAAAGGAGGCGTTTGTATATGGAACATCCAGGAATAGTACCAAATCTATATCTCCGATATCTATTCCCATTTCCAGAGTGGATGTCGCAATTATT
Organism: Kosmotogaceae bacterium; assembly: GCA_049975465.1. Lineage (GTDB taxonomy): Bacteria > Thermotogota > Thermotogae > Petrotogales > Kosmotogaceae > JASMTM01. The sequence continues at coordinate 181 of JBNGCV010000078.1, forward strand.
ACCATGGTCTTTCTTTTTGCCTTGAATCTATTCTCAACATGCTCCCTTAGTTCTTTCGAGATAGAACTATGATGGGTGAGAGCATGAACCCCATTACTGTTAAGAATTCTCGAGTATTTTTCTACATTCTTTCTCGAATCGGTAAAGATGATTATCTTTCTGTTTCCTTTTTTTTGAAGATGTTTCAGGAGTTTTGCTATCTCTACTTCATCTTCGTGAACCACATGAATACTCTTTGTTCGCTGCTTTGAATTAGAAGCAATAACTGAAGGCAATTCACTACCTCCGATAAACCAGTCAAGTATTTCCTGAATACTGCCAACCGTAGCAGACATGGCTATCCGTTGCAGTTTATATTCTGTATATAGTTGTAGTCTTTCAAAAAGGCAAACCATCTGACTGCCCCTTGGGCTGGCTGCGAAATTGTGGACTTCATCGGCTACCACAAATCTAAGATTGTTAAAACGTTCTTTAGGGACATTTTTGGATGAAAGCATTCCCTCCATTGATTCGGGTGTTGTGACGAGTATGGAGGCTTTTGAAATAGCATGTTTTTTATCTGTTAAGGAGACTTCTCCATGCCATCTGGCAACATCAAAACCAAAGGGTTTGAATATGTCCATAAGTCTATTCGTTATATCGTTTATGAGCGCCTTCAGTGGAGCAAAATATATACAGCGAATCCCTGCAGCTTTGTCTTTCAACATAAGATCGAGGATGGGAATCATTGCTGCTTCAGTCTTTCCGGAAGCTGTACCTGATTCAATAAGAACGTTGTTTCCCTCAAGTATTTTTGGTATTGCTTTCTTCTGAACTTCAGTAAAACTCAACCATCTGAGATCATTCTTAATGAAATTTTCAACCTTACCGTCAAGATTTTTACTCATCTTCTTCTCCATCAAAGAGGTCATCGTAATTGGCACCACTGTCTTCACCAGTAGCTAGTGCCACAGGAACCTGCTCAAGAACATCATCGATCGAGCCAGGTGAATCTTTAAGTTTGTCAAGGACTTCAACCAGCCATTTAATTATTCTTCTTGGCGCTATGGATATATCTCCCTGAGAATCTGAAAATTTGCTAATGGCGTGCTTTTGAATTTGTTTAAGCTTTTCAGAACCAATATTTGTTGAATAGGAATCTTCATACAATGAAACAAATTTCTCGACAACTTCCTTTACATCTTTTTGTTCCAAATAACCCATCTCAATTACTATCGATTCACTTGTCTGAACCTGTGTTTCACTTTTTATCCTGTCATACAGAGCAGAATAAGATTTAATTCCTTTACTGGCGTCCTCCAGCCAGTCCATTGTGCCCAACCATATGCTGTAAATACCTCTTATTTCACCACCTGGAAGCTTGTCAAAAATATCCCTCAGGTGATTGTATGTCTTACCCCGAATATCTGATCTACACTGCCTGAGATTCTCAAGCTCATCCATTACCAGAAGTAATCCCTGAATAACTCCCAGACTTCTCATAAGGCTCATGAAATTGTCAAGAAAGTTCCAGCCATCGTCTTCCAGAAAATGAGTTATTCCATACTGCCTTAATTCCCTCTTTTCAATTTTGTCACCATATAGATAGGCCAACAAATGCCCATTATTCTTCTTATTAATGAAGTTATGCAGGTACGCAGCGCAAATATCTATAAGAAAACCGCCACTTATTTTCTCTTCATTCTTTAAGTACTTCCCTATCTGTTCTATTGTTAAATCTTTTATGTTCTCTCCATGTTTTTCTTCCATTTTTTCTGCCCAGGTATTCATTATGAATTCAAGTGGATTGTCCTCAAACCCGGCAAACTTGAGATTTCTCATGATAGTCTTAAAGAATTCATCCTGTTTATAAATACCCTTGTAGTCTTTTTCTGTTAGAAGGGAATAAAGAAAAGCCTTCTGACTCGCCGCGCTTATTGCATATTTAGCCAGAGTCGTTTTTCCATATCCGTAGTCTCCCATAAAGATCCTGATTTTACTCATATTCGTCTGTGATATGTAATCAATATCATTTTCTATTAATTTTTTTTCATTATCGCGTCCAATAATCATGTTGAAAGCATATTCTTCGGGTATGGCTACCCCTGCTCTTATCGCATCAAACATTGGTCTATAGTCCATCTGAATCACCTCTAACCTGAATTAAAACGCATCTGTTCTTTGCTTCCGGTGTCACATATAGTTCTGTTCCTTCTGATGCTATGCGACCGCTTTTGGCTTTAAAACCGGTGAGATAGAAATATCTGGCAAAGAACTTTTCCATCTCTTTAGCTGTGTTAACATTCCAGAAAAGGCATAGATGCTTTGTATAATCCAGAAATTCATTGATCGTTATGTACTTCTTGTCACTCAGTATTTTTATCTGTTCCATTGACGTTTTGAAAAGTTTTATATAAGCCTGAATCTTTCTATCTACAGATTTAAGATAGTATGATACTTTACTCTCCAGCGTTTCCACTGACTGTAATAACGTGTTTTCGCTAATCTCTAATTGTTCTGCTAACTCAGTCACATCTGGTTGCACTTGTTCAATATGCTTCATGTAAAGATACTTTATGGTACCTTTTATTGTTCTGTTCCATGTTCCACCAGGAAAAATTCCGCCTTTCCTGGCAAGATTTTTGGCAAATTTTCTGTAATGCTCCCATTCTCCTTCGAAAATGCGTTGATATTTCTCATCAATTCTATTATCCATTGAGTTCACTCTTTATTCTGTCATGCAGAGCTTCGGGAAATTTTCTGCCCCACACGATTTGATAACCTCCCTTGTTAACGATTTCGATCAGTGGTTTCTGTTCAAAAGATAATTTTGCTGCCAGAGACATCAGTTTGAGTTTATCAATAGATATACTGTCAAGTGGGTTCATTTTACCTGGTTCAAGTGACAATATTTCGTAAACCGCTTGTTTTTCTTCCATTGAGAGGTTGTCTATAACATCATAAAAATGATTCATTATCCTATCTTCATCTGAAGGAAGTTTTTTCTTCGTTACAGGTTCATCCGCAATTTTTGTTTTTTCTCCTTTTTTTGATGTTTCTTTTTCTTTGATTACCCCGTTGACCATTGGAGAAACTGTTTCATAAAGATCATCGCTCTTAATTTCTTTTTTAGAAACTGATCTGGTGGTTTCCTCATCCAAACTTTTTTTACCCATCATGCTGTCTACCTTATTTTTGATATTTCCCCATTTGTTTATTACTCCAGCAATCTTGTGTATTCTGCTTCTGGAATCCTGATCTGCCCTCTCAATTAACGCTTCTATAAGAATCTCTTCGTTGTTATATACAGTTACATGCAGGAGCTTGTAAACAGGCACTTTGAAATTCTTTCCCCTGCGCTGATTGTCGTCTTCATCATATTTTTCTATTTTCCATCTGAAGCCGGAAGGCTCCTTATACGAAGAAGGAGTAAATGCTATTGACGATAGCTCAGTAAGTTTTTCTTCCATGGAAAGGCTACCGTATGTAACAATATCCTTTTTTAGCATCCTTTGAATCTTGATGCCATCTGTAAGAATCTTTATATCCTGTTTTTCAGTTTTGATTACCGCATTATTTTCAATATCTATTTCAGGTTTAGCTAAAACAGCTGTGTAATTGTATAATTCTCCTGCATTGCGCTTTGGCATCAAGACTTTCTTTTTCTTTTGAACAATCCATACTTTATCATTCAATATTTCTTTTAGCAAAATATCCAGTTCCCTTAAAAACTCTTTGAAGATAACGGGTCGAATTATTGCCAGTGTCCTGGTACTCAATTTATTTCTGTTTAGCGCTTCATCAATTACATCGATCACCCTGGAACCCTGAGGTAACTCATCCTTTATATATTTAGTTATTGCTATTCTAAAGGGTTCAGGATTGATAACCATTGAGGGATACGTTTTCTTAAGATAATCAAGAAGCTTGTCAAGAGATTGAACAATTGTATTAATTGAATTCTTAACTGAAGAAACCGGTTTGTCTTTTAGTACGGTTTCGTAATGCTTTTTCAAAAAGTTATCTATTTCCGCTCCTGCCAGTGTTATTTGAGACAGTCTTTTTCTGACGCTTTCAGGAATGTCCCTGTAAGGTATGTAAAAATGTTTAAATGCCTGTATAGCATAATAATCTATATCAGCTGATTCCGTACCTATTTCTTTTCCTATTTCACTAATTGTTTTTTCTGTTTCGAATAACTTTTTTAGACAATCAACCAGATCATTATTCGACTCAACTATTTTTTTGTATTTGATTTCTGAAAAGGAATGAAAACGCTCTTTGCTATCGGGAAGTTTTGAGAAGAATTCACTATCTTCATCATCCAAAGTTTTTTCAACCAAAGTAGCAATTAGTTCATCTTCTGCTCTTTCCTGATCGGTGAACTCTTTTATAATTAAGCCATTATCTTTATTCTCACCAAAAAATGCGACGAGGAATTTTTCGTCTTTTTTGAGGTTCTTGAAAATCCATTTTCTTGGCAATATTGTTTTTTTAGTAATTATTAGACCCGCAGAAGATCTGTTAATTACTGTCCACTTTTTTCCATTGAAGCGCTTTTCAATTTCGAACACTTCATCAGGTGAAAGTTGCCTTTTCGCCTTCAGACCCAAAAAATCAACCCCAAAATAAATAGATAATAACCGAATCTAATCCTAAAAAAGATTATGGTTTCTATCTTTAGTATAAACCATATAACAATATTTAACTAACAATAGACAAATTCTTATTAAGAGCAGCGTATAATTTTTATAGAAAAACTAATCCTATTCATTATCAATTATATACCTGCAATATTTATAAATTAAGAACCTTCCAGGGAGGGGTTAATATTATTATAAAATCAGGTATGACAAATGTTTATCTTCTCAAAGGGAAAAATGGTTATCTACTCATTGATGGTGGACAAAATTTTACCAAAGTTGATAAACAGATTAAAAACAATAAAATTTACTGGAATGATATAAAGTTCATTATGATAACCCATCATCATTCAGATCATGTAAACGCACTCGGTCAAATTCTTGGCAGAACTGACGCCAAAATTATTATACACAATTATGAGGTAAAACCTCTAGAAACAGGTGTCCTAGATAGAAAAATCTTTCCCTTAAATCGACGAGTAAAACTTTTAATGGGAATGATTTCGCTAAGTATACCGAAAAAAATAAAGCTAAGAACTAAAGATGTAATTCTAGAGTCAGACAGTGATTTTTTAAGAAACTACGGTATTAACGGAACAATTTTAGAAACACCCGGGCATACCTTAGGATCGCTATCGTTGCTAATGGATAATGGAAATGCCTATATTGGCGATGCTGCAATGAATTTCATGAAATTTCTTGGACTAAGAAAAAGACCAATGATCGCAGAAGATTATGAAAAGGTCTTCGAAAGCTGGGGAAAACTGCTTAATTCAGGTGCAAAAGAATTATATCCATCTCATGGTGCTTCTTTTTCTGCTGAAGAACTTTCAAAAAGGTTAACAGAGTTCAATAATAATTGAATAATGGCAACTACTTAACTTCTAAAATTCAAGATAAGTTATCAGTGTTGGTATCGGATACAAATTGTTTGTTTCAACAAAAAAATCCCCCGGAAGATTAATAGGAAAACCAATCTCTCCTCCAAGGTAGAGTGTCGCGATTTTTAGGTTTAGCCCGTAGTTAACACCTAATCTTCCAAGAACCAAGCATTCACCTTCCTTAAGATGCCAGAGTCCCTCAAATCCACCATGGAATCTAAAATTACACAGATCAGCAGTAATAAAAACTCCGGGAACAATGACATCAACAATTGATTCTCCGGGAATTATGCCTGTTTTAAGCATTAAATCAACTGTTCCAAGATCAAATCGCGCTGTGACAAAAGGCTCAACATGTCCATGCAACTTAACTCCCAAACCCCAGCTAACCGACCAAACACTCAAAGCGATACATAAAGTGAAGACTATCAAAAGAAGCCTTTTCATGCTATCACCTCCTCATTGATTAAGAGTAATATGTAAAGTATTAATTACATTATAGCACCTAGTCTTAAAAAACACGTTGTGCGGCAGTAGGTTGTGGGTTGTAGGTAAGTTCAAA
>JBNGCV010000079.1:0-6215 GCA_049975465.1 Kosmotogaceae bacterium
TTTATATTACCCATTTCAGCAGAATAATTGCCTTTATAAACTTCCTGATTTTGTACGATGGGATCTTCATGACCTTCAAGAACCCAATTTTTATTAGTGAAATCACCAGTTTCAAAATCTTCTAAGAATATTGGTGTACAAACTGGTGGTTTAATTGTTCCAGTACAGGATATTAGTAAAATAATAGAGATTATTGTAAGGAGAAATAATGACTGCTTTCTTTTCATAAAAAACCCTCCTAAATTTTTTGAGAATTAAAACGATTTCATTCTAACAAGGTAATTTCTCCAAACCTAGCAAAATCAACAGGAAGATCCATAACTACTTAAGTTCGCTTTAATTTAATATAGCAATCTTATAAGTAATTCCAAAAGGGATTAAGGTTCTCAAATAGGCATAATAGTAATTTTTTTCTTATGGTATGATTTATGCTAAATCTTTGTAAGGAGGATTTTATTGAATATACATTATGAAGAGATATCTAAAAAAGAGCTATTAAAACTGGAAGAACTGGATAGAACTGAACATATTGATTACGTTTACAAGTATGACAATGATTCACTTGTCAAAAGCTTTTTAAACATAACAATACCAAAATGGAGCAACAACAAGAAAGACGATTTTATTCAAACCCTATCTGAAAAAATCGATAAAGGTGGGAAGGCTTTTGGTGCCTTTGATGGTGATAAATTGGCTGGTATTTCTGCTTTAGGAAACAGAGCCTGGGGAAATATAGCCCATCTTTCCTTTCTTCATGTGAGCAAAGATTACAGGAAGCAGGGTATTGGAAGACAGTTGATAAAGCTTGTTGAGAATGAAGCACTGAAGAGAGGGTATGAACGATTGTATGTTTCAGCCACTGCATCAGTACCCACAGTGAATTTTTACATGAATTATGGTTTTAAACCAACTAAAAAGGTGATCAAAGAGCCATACGAAGAAGAACCCAATGACATACATATGGTTAAGGATATTAAGAAGGAATAATTACAGAAAATATTGCTTAACTTAAATTCTTTATTTTGTTTAGGTAAAATATATATTTAAATCCTGCTTTATTAGCTAATTACAGTACGCTAAGTATGAAAACGATAGTAACTACTGAGTGTTTATAATCAGATATGACCAACTATAATAAGTACTACTAGCACTATGTTTTAAACATCTCTAAGTGATAAAATTATATTGTGCTTTTCATTATTACAAGCGTTTTTTATTTTATTTCATGGAGGTGGGAGAATGAAACGTCTGTTATTATTTCTTGTTGTTCTAGGTCTTGCCGTCCCATTAGTTGGAGCTGATACAATTGAACTTCTTTTCTGGACGCATGAAGACCCAAACAGGACAGAGATTGAGAACAGATACATTGAAGAATTTGAGAACATGTATCCTCAGGTGGATATCAAGAGAGTAACCTATCCGTCAGCACGTATCCAGGAAACGGTCCTCACAGCTTTCTCTGCAGGACAGGGACCGGATATTTTCAACATGGAGATTAACGACGAGTATCCTTACATTGTGAACCACAGAGTGGCACCTGTTAATGCAGAGGCACTAGGATTTGAAAGCGTGCAGGCAATATATGACAGCTATCTTGAAGGTGTTTTGAATCCAGTTACATATCAGGGAAATCTTTATGGACTACCGATGGAATTGACCAACTGGTGCATATTCATAAACAAAAAGTACTTCAGAGAAGTAGGACTTGACCCAGAAGAAGATTATCCGAAAACCTGGGAAGAAATGATGGAGGTTTCTGAAAAGCTTGTTATTAGAGATAGAGAAATACTTCTCAGAAGAGGATTTGACTTCCGCTATCCTTACTATTTAACATGGCTTGTCCCAATGGTTGAACAACTCGGTGGCTCATTGCTCAATGAAGATGGTACAGAAGCGATAATAAATGATGAGGCATGGTTGACGGTCCTTGAATATATGAAGGAGTGGAGCCCTCAAGGACGTAATCTTGGTTCTCCAACTTATACAAATGCAAGAAAACTTTTCAACTTTGACAACAATGACATATCAATGTGTCTTACCGGCCTTTATCAGGAAGACAGAATAAGGGCGAATAATCCAGATTTCTATTACAGTGGAGAATGGATGGTTGTTCCTTTCCCAAGATTTGAAAATGCTGTCAATGATCTTGGTAGTGCATATTACGGGCATTATTATCTGGTAAATGCTCAGAGTTCAGATGAAAATCAATACTGGGCCTGGAAGTTTATTGGATACATGCTTAGTCATCCTACTGAATATCTCGAAAAAGTAGGATTAATTCAACCAAGACTTGACCTAATTGAATCCGACATTTTTGCTGAGATACCTTATTCAGATGTTTTCCTTAATGATATGGAAAAGTCCAATATTATTACTATTCATGAAAAGGCTCCACGAATGCAGGATCTTCTTAGAGAAGCAGTAGAATCTGTAATGCTTTCTGGAACAACACCAGCATTTGCTCTTCAGAGATTGAAGAGAAGGATGAACGAATTACTTGAAGGATGGTAATATATGTAACCTGGCAGACCCCTGACGGGGTCTGCTTGTTTCTACTTAAGGAGGTTTAACGTTGCCAGGAAAAAGCAAAAGACATTTTACAAGTATTGAAAAGAAAAAAGCTTTTTGGGGTTGGATATTTGTGCTACCCGCCTTAGCTTTTTTTTCATTATTCAGTTTCTATCCAATTTTTAATGCATTTTACACAAGTCTTTTCAGACTTAATTTGCTTTCGCTTGGTCCACCAACTTTTGTAGGATTCAAGCAATATACTCGATTATTATCTTCATCAAGCTTCTGGAATTCAGTTGAAGCAACCGCGGTATTCACAATTAGCACTTTCATTCCAATGGTGGTTTTCAGTTTAATATTTGCTGCTTTTATTAGCTCAAGAAGACGGTTTCAGAAATTTATGCAGATGGCATACTATTCACCTGCAGTTTTGTCTTCTGTTGTAGCTGCAGCGATCTGGTTACTTATGTTTGATCCTAGAGGACTGGCAAATCAGTTTATGAATTTCATCCTGAATTCTCAGGGAGTTGATTATAAGTGGTTGGCTAGTTCAGGAATGGTAAGGTTTTCAACGGTACTTGTTTATTTTTGGAAATATGTAGGATACTTCACAATTATTTTCATCGCTGGAATGGCAAGCATTCCAAAAACGCTTCATGAAGCAGCTAGAATCGACGGAGCTAACTCCTGGCAAAACTTCTGGCATATTACATTTCCATTGATTAAACCCACTACCTTGCTTGTGTCAGTTGTTGCTATGATACAGTGTCTAAAAACCTTTAGTACTCAGTACCTCTTTGTTCAATCGGGAGCTCCAAGAGGGCCAATAGATGTCATAACGATGAATATATATTTTACAGGAATAAGAGATCATTCAATGGGAACAGCCAGCGCTATGAGTATCATACTCTTTTTAATAATGCTTCTCTTTACATGGATCCAGTTGAGAGTTTCAAAAACAGAAGAAGTGACTTATTCGTGAGGTGTTTTAGATGAGTTCAAGACCAAGACCGTTAAAACTTAAACCACAAAATATATTTGCTGATATATTTATCTGGGCATTTTTAATTGGATTTGCAATAATAATCCTGGCTCCTCTGGTATTCATGTTCACAGCGTCTTTAATGCCATCAAGTGATGTAATGAAATTGCCTTATCCCTGGATTCCTAAAGGGATACACTGGCAGAATTTCTGGCAGGCTATTCGCGGAAATGATGGTTCATTTATTTATATTAGAAATATAATAAATTCAGTTATTGTGGCTACCACGGTTACATTTACCACTGTGATAATTTCTGCTATGACTGGCTATGGATTGGCAAAATTTCCCTTCAAAGGAAGAAATGTTGTTTTCTTACTAATAATGACAACCATGATGATTCCTTTTGAAGCAATAATGATACCTTTATATCTTATTATTACGGGATTCGGTATGCAGGATTCATATGCTGGGTTAATTATGCCGTTTTTAACCAATGCTTTTGGGGTTTTTCTAATGAGACAATATCTACTTACATTCCCGGATGAAGTCATTGATGCTGCAAGAATTGATGGCGCGAGCGAATTCAAGATATTTTGGAGAGTTATCATGCCTAACAGCTTACCTGCTGTGGCAACACTAGCCATTTTAACCTTCAGAATGCAGTGGGACAATCTTTTATGGCCCCTTTTAGTAGTTCAGAGTGAAGAGATGAAAACAATACCACTTTACATAGTTAAGTTTTCTACTGAAAAATATTCAAATGAAGGTGCCATGATGGCGGTTGCTGTTATCGCAAGCCTTCCTATGTTCATACTTTTCTTTGTATTTTCCAAGTATTTCCTAAGTGGTTCATCTGTTTATGCATCAAGAAAAGGTTGATATAGTTAAAAGTAAAGATTATCAGGTACATCATACGTATTATAGAATTTCTCAATAATTACTATAAATTCTTCAGGAAGTCTTTTCATGACTTCCTTTTTTATTTTTTCGGGTATATGTTTGTAATAAGCTTGTGATATTCCTCCAGTAATACATGCCAGCGTATCACTGTCACCACCCAACGAAATTGCCTTTCTTATAGCATCTTCATAGTCTTCCGAATCTAGAAAAGACCTTATAGCATATGGAACAGTTCCCTGACAGGATACATCAAAACGATACCATTTCCTTACAGAATCAATGCTTTCACTCAAATTGTAGTTGAATGTATTTTCGACAGAATCTTTTATATCTTCTTTGGTTGCACCATTTCTTGCAAGAAAAACGGCAGCTGCTGTCGCCTTTGCTCCCTTTATTCCCGCTGGGTGGTTGTGGGTTACTTTTGAACTTCTTTCTGCTTCTTCAAGAACCTTTTTCATATTATCAAAAGCAAATCCAATTGGACTGACTCGCATGGCAGAACCATTGCCCCAGCTGTTGTAAGGTTTTTTGTTTTCAGACCTAGCCCACTGCGAAAACATACCACCAAATCCACTATCAGGGTACCTTCTGAAATATTCCTTTAGTTTTTCCTCATACTTTGTACCAGATAAAATACTGTCAGCTACAGCTATTGTCAATACAGTATCATCTGTGAAAGTCGAAGAATTTTGAAAGAGAGGAAAATCAATGGTCTTAATAGGTGTACCTTCATAAACAGAGCCAATAATATCTCCTGCGATAGCTCCAATCATATTTACGTTCACCTCAGTTGTTTTCTATTAATAAAAACATTTAATTATCAAATCTTACAAAAGCAATTAGTTTACCATTATCACACGATGTAAAACCAAGAGATTCATAAAAATCCCTGTTTTCTGGTTTATCATCCGTGAGTAGAACCTTTTGCCTGACATCTGGAAACTCATTAATTAATTGATTTAATAAGCTAGTTCCAATACCCTTTCTCCTGTAAGAACTTAGAACAAGTATATCTTGAATATAAAGGATAGTTTTGCCATCACCTACAGCTCTGACAAGCCCGATCAACCTATCATTTGCCCAAGCAGTGATTATGAAAAGCGAATTTTCTAAGGCTTTCATAAGGCGAACCAAGTCTTTGGTATAAAATCTGAAACCAGAATCATCGTATAAATGCATAACACTTCCTGAATCTGGTATAACATTTTTCTTGTACATAAAAGCCATAATTTATTCCCCTTATGAATGGAAGTCTTTAATAACTATAAATTGTACCTTATCAGGGATATTTCAGTTTATGCCCAATATTTTCCTATTCTCGCTGGTATCAATGTAAACTCTCCACTCAGAAAGTAAATCGTTTTTAACCTTTGCAGTCCATATAGCTGATCCATTTAAAGATTCACAATTTGAGCAAGTATAATAACCTGTTATAATAACTACATTGTTCTTTTGAATAACAACATCAAAATACATAAGATGCTCAAAAAGAGAGGCTTGATCAGATAATACAAGACGCTCGAAGTTAAGCAATCACAAAGGTCAAAAAAATATTTTTTTATTACAAACCAAACCCTAGACCCCATAACCTAAACCCGCTTTTAAGAATTATCCGACGAAGTCGCAAATCCGTGTGTTCCACAACACGCATATCCTGCTGTCTCTTAAACAGCAAATCCACCTGCAAGGCGCACATCAATGTTTTGAATTTTTCTTGAACTTCTCGTACAACAAACAACCAACAACCCACAACGTTTTCTGATCGCTGCGATCCGTCCCCTGGTTCTTGGACAAAAACGAACCAACACTAACGATTTACAC
>JBNGCV010000080.1:0-6190 GCA_049975465.1 Kosmotogaceae bacterium
CAGGTTCTCCTGTGGCATCCATTCATAAAAACGGACATTTTCTAGTCCGTTATTCAACACAAATTCCTCTGCGGATTTCCTTTCGGGCCCATCCCCAATCATATCAAAAAAAATTTGATGCTCATCCTGCAGCAGTTGGGCAGCCTTGACAATATGCATGACCCCGTGGTTTGGAATGAATGTACCGTAATAAAGCACATGGAAAAGACTGTCTCCCTCCTTGGCCTCTGGCAGCGGTTTAAATATCCGATCATCTGCCCCGGTTGGCACCAATCGAAAACGTTCTGGATTGATGCCATATTCTTGTTGAAACCATTTGACATATTCAGCGGTATCCTGGATGAGTAGGTCTGGTTTCCTTAGAGCTCTTGCCTCAATACCCCTGATCAGTTTTACAGATGAATGCTTTTTCTGGTCCAGTTTTCTCTCTATTGCAATCAGGTAAAGGGACATAAAGACATCCCAAACCAAGGGTTTCTTTTTCAGGTCAGCAAGAATCCTTGCCAGAAATACGTCCACCTGGCCTGGGTAACCCACCATCAGAACGTCATATTCTCCTACTTTTTGATATTGCCAAAGCAATTTAATATAAGCTTTTACCGCTCGCCACCAGAATTTAGGTGACCGCCAACCCCCGATGGTGATGTTGACTCTGTCTTCAATCCCATGCCACAGCGATACATGACATTCCTTAACCTCAAAACCTGCAGATTGCAAAGCTGCAATCATGATCTTGTTGCGAGAGTATTCTTTACGATAGGTGCCAAAATAACAGACAATCATTTATGCTTCAGCCATTTAAGGTTCCTGTATATTATTAAAAGGATGAAATTCAATCAGAACCATAATATTATACCTGCCATCTTACTTTCACATTGATATTACGCAGTTTGGTTATGTTTTCATAGAGTTGTGAGCAATTCAGCAAGCAAATATAAGTTAAATACAAAACAAGATTTCTTTATAATTTGTTATTTTAGCCAAATTTGAAAGGCGATTATTTACCAAGCATAATGTGATAAACGATAGCAATTTAAACCCTTAAGATCAAAAGTCATTGGGTAAGTGAAAATTCGATTGATTGTCCTGCTAGATTAAGTGTAACAATGCCATTTTTATAGGATACAAATTCTCCATTTTTCCATTCAGCAGGAAGAAGGATAGTTAAAAGATTCAGGCGACCCAACTCGTCTGATTGATACTGCACTAAAAGGCTGCCAGCTTCTTTTTTTGTAAGAAGTTTTCCGTTTTCCTGATTAATAAATAGAAAATCAACCTTCGTATCAGGATTTATTCCCCGATTTTCATTCAAGGTGTATCCGTCCGCAAGATGGAAGTTAACCACAGCTTTCTTTTGCTTTTTCGATTCTGCGTTGTCCAAAATAAAAACAGGCCCATCATGGTAAAAGAAAATTGATCGATTAAATTGCCAATCGTGCCAATCTTTTAAAGTTATTCTTGTGTGATCATATTCATCAGATGTTTCAAATATTTCAACATCAGAATAAAAAGGTGGATCTTGTGCGTAGGGTCCAAACCAATCTATAAGGGTATTTAAAACCGCGTCAAGACCCACTCGAGGGATTAACAGGGTGTTTAGCTGTTCTATAGGTATGCGTTTATCCCGCACCATCGCTCTGCCAACTGGCAGCCAAGGAATTAGATTTTGCGTGTATTGTTCCTTAACCAGCTCTTGTCCAGCATAAACAAGCACAATGGCATTGGTGCTTTTATATCGATGCCAGCCAGTAAACCGCAAGTTCAGCAAAATGTACAGATCATCATCTTCCCAGCCGTCACGGAAAACGATTTTGTCCGGCGCTAATGGTCCCTCATTACCTGGCAGACCTGAACTGCCGTATAAAAGGCAAGATCCCACAGTTGGCATCTCTACATACACATTTTCGTTTATCGGCACTTCTGTGCCGACCTGTGGGTAAAAATAGTTGTTGTCCTCGACGTTTTTCATCGCTTGTTCTGTTAGCCATAGAAAACGACCATCATGTAACATATTTGCCCCTAAAAGACTAACGGGACCGAGAGAGATTTTAAATGGAAAGTTATAACTCATTAAACTGCCATCCGGCAAAGCCTGATTCAACATCCACTCAAATGAAAGCCTTTGATTCAAGTTGCTTTCCGATCCAGAGTACAATTCATAAAGATAAGCGTTTGTAATCCAGACCGGTTGATAGTTGATTGAATCATCAAGCACGCGAAAACCTCGATCCCATCCAAAATTCGATTGATTGAGGTAAGCTTTATTTTGCTTAAAATTTAAATCATTACTTATGTTTGCATTTAGTAACTGTGCATAAAGGCCAGCGCCAATGGCCTGGTTTTGATAAGCACCAACCGGTTTCTGCGAGAAAGCTAAACCATAAAATATATCCACTAATTCAACAGTTAGCGCTCTTTTATTAATTAATTTGATCCAATTTTCAATGAAATCGATTTCTCTTTCATTAAATAATTCTGGAAAACTCTTCTTAATTTCCTCAAAGAAATAGATCGTTTGGGAGGCTAAATATTGGTCATATTTAACACTGTTAGCAGGTTCTGTATAGTTATTATTTTCAGCCTCCAATAGTAATTTTTCTTTATAAGATTGTGCATAGACTGCATTTTGCTCATAAATTGCTAAGAAGGCGTAATCATTGGTTGTCAAAATTTCTTTTGAAGCAAGCAGAGCAGCAAAAGTGTCTTGGACCGCTTTCCCATCCGAACCTTTTTTAGATTCGTTTGCATCGGTGGTACCGCATATAAATGGGGTTTCAGTTGTAATTCCAGGATAGAGAGGTGCCAAATCCTTTGGGAAGAAAGAATTTTGGTAGCTTTTTATTGCTGTGAAAAATAATATTAAAACCAGTCCCCATAAGCCCCACAATAAAGTTGTTTCCTTTAGAGAGATGCTTTTCTTTATTTTCAAAAAGGGAAAAACTTCGGCATCCTCAATAGAATAAATATAGACGAAATAAAGCAATAACCAGAGTATTGAAAAGGCAACCATCATAACGGCTGCATAAAATTCTTCATCAGAAAACCTTATCAACATTTGATTAATTATTACAGGCACAATACCAGCAAAAACAGAGAGGTTAATGGGAATAAATACTTTTATGAAAATTGAGTGATTTTTAAACTGCCTGGAATAATGTAAAAGAAATGCAAAAAATGTGATGAGGAAAATCCAAGCGAAAAATTGGGATTCAAAAAAAATAGTTAATGTCAATGATGTGATTATCAAAGCTAATGCAAAAAAGTGTTTCCAATTTAGAATTAATTTGCCTTTGTTATCAGGACCGTCTAATAATTTTGCCACCAAAAGCGTTGAAAGAATGAACAGCAATCTGTAAAATGTGTTTTCAATGTCATGTGATGTGGCCAAATTTAGAAGAAGTAATACAAGCAAAACTCCGCCTATGAACTTTGAAATATATCGATACTTATAATTGTTTTTTGATTTCACGAATTAATTCACCTTTTATTACTGACAGATTGATCTATCGAAAGTAAAAATTCTTACTCGATCTTCTGCATAGATTAGGTCCAGGAAAGGAACCTCTTGCCAGGTCTTCCATTTTAGAAGCGGTTCAGCTTGATTCATCAACCCTTGTTTTTGACCAATATAAATATGACTGATTCCCCACTTGCACATCGCTGAAAATCCTTCAGTTGTTGTTGGGTCGGTTTGGGAAAATGTGTTAATTATTTCAACGACTTCTTTTGAATAACCGGGTTTGATTGGCGATTCGTTTAACATAGCATATTGCGGCGGCATTGTATTATCTCTTTCAGCTAACAGCGGAATCCACCAACCACCATCACTGCCTACAGATGAAGTCCCATCATAGATGTTAAATCCATCGACAAGAAATAATGATGACTCATCAACATTATTTTTGATCCATTCAAATGCCCTTTGATCCGACCATGTAACATATTCAAAAGATTTTTTATCCAGAAGGTTCTTATGTGAATAAACAAGGATGAGGGAGGTTATGATTATTACGAGTGCAGGTAAAGCATCTGAATACCTGATTAAAAATTGTTTTATTTCAGAGATTAGATATCCAATTAAAATGGCTAATGGTATATACAATAATATTAATATTGAAAAAACATTTGAAAAATTTGAAAATGGTAAATTTATCAATGTCCCTAAGCCATAACTCTGAAGGAGGAAGACGCCTAAAGGCATCAAACTCACCTCCCATTGCTTGGTAATAATCGCAAATGCCACTGCTAAGGTCGCCAAAATCAATAATATCCAATGATAATAATTTGTAACACTTTGCCAACCTGAAATGATAGTCTTGAACTGGTTATTCAAAGGTGATGTTTGCTTGTAGCCCACACTCTCAACCAATTCCCCTTGAGATAATCTTGGGATGATAGGTATTAATAGGGTTATTGTTAAAAATAGGAGAAGCAATGCTTTCCAAAGCCATATTGACTTATTTTTTGTTTTTTTCTTTAGCCATTTGGTAATTTCTGTTATAAAAATTGGTAGAAATATTAACATGAATAATGGCGATCGATAATAACACAATGCCATTCCAGCAAGGATGAATGAAGTAGTAAAGATTTTCTTAATTTCCCTATCACTTGAAAATACTATTTCAAGGATCATAAAAAACGCGATTGGCATCAAACTGAGAGCAATTAATTGTGGGTAGCGGCCCCAATTTACATAGAACATGGGCAACTTTAACAGCAAGCCAGCAACAAATATGACGCAGCAACCCAGCCACTTGTTATCCTTTGAAAACTGACGTGCCAGTGGATACAATGCTAATACTGCAAAAATATTGGCAATTTGTCCCATCCAAATCACAGCATAGCTGGCAGAAGAATTACTGATCCAGGCAAAAATTGCTGAATTGACATGAAAACCAAAATGGATCGAAAGACTCTCATAAGGGGCATAAGGTAGCCAGGATTCAAATAAGCCTTTGTTATCCAAAATCAACTGTGTTATTACGGTATGTTGATAAGAATCACCCCATAATGGGACCGTCAAGGTTCTAATAATCCACAACCTTAAAACAATCACCGACAAGACAACAACTAAGGTTGTTAAATTAAGCCAGGAAAAATGGGCTCTGACAAATTTTTTTAAATGGGTAAGTAAAGATTGAGGTTGTTTATAAATTCTTTGCAAATCCTCACGATTTTGCCATATCAAATAACCCGATCCAAGAAAAACAGGAACCCATACATAGAATAACTCACCCGGGTGAAACCCTACAAAATCTGTCAGCAGCAATAGCAACGGATAAACTGCAAAAGAAACCCCTGCGGACATAGCCGCTTTGACTAAAAACCTATATTTTTTCCAAGACCGCCAGGTCAACAATAAAAGCGCCCAACCAGGCAGGATGAATGCCAGGGATGTTAATTCCAAATACCATAGCCAAATTAGGCTTTGTTTGGCTAACCCAAGAATTTTGAAAAACCCATCATAATGGAGGATAAACCCTAACTGTGCTTCTAAGGGTGACTCACCCAAATAGAAAGCACCTTGATCGTAACTATCTGCAGGCGCTGTAAGGACAATTAGAGGTCGATCACCGTGCCACTCAATTTCAAGAAAATAATCTCTTAAGTATGAATCTTTTTGCAGATCCAGATCAATTCTATAAGAGATCTGATCCGGTTGATAAGTAATAAATTGATCCTCTTCAAAAATCAATCGGCGATTTAAGGCGTTTTCATATAACCGAACAATAACTTTATTTGATTCCTGATCAGGAGGGATAATATCAATATTGACCCCATCCAACCCTGCATGCAGCGATGTAAAAGACTGCCCAAATGTTTGCCCTGTAAGAATTTGTACGGCGTTATCCTGTTCACCAGCAATACCCCTTAGGCTTGGGGTATTAAAGCCAAACATGAAGAGTGCAAAAATTATCAATAAGACACTGAACAAAGTTTTTTTCATCGCAAAGGTTTAGAAGTCAAACAATAAATCCATCAGTAACGGTTATTTAGAGAAATATTAAATTCAATGATATTTTCCCATTATACCTTTTTCTTAATGTCCCACTTTCCATATACTCACACTGTTACTCTCATACACCTCTTCAACCCCCTGACACCCCATCAGCCTCCCTGCTTGCAAACTCCCAATCCCCTCCCGTATATAAACCCAGTCCAAATCTGCCTCTTCCACAATATCCCAAAA
>JBNGCV010000081.1:0-6059 GCA_049975465.1 Kosmotogaceae bacterium
CCACAAACCGAAAACACTTTCTGTATTATATCCTGATTTTCCAAACTATCGGGATATTTCCATGAATGGTCTTCAAGGTCAAATTCGTCTCCTGCATCTATATAAATAGGTTCGTCACTCATTCTCTTCATCCTCCTTACCTATTTCGGTTTCAAACCTTATTTCAAGGTCATATTCTTTCAATAGCTTAATCAGCTTCTTGGCTTTCTCTTCTTCTACAAGTGTTACTACAAAGAACTTTAATGGCTTACCAGGTTCTCCACTAAAAGAAAAGCTGGTAACACGGTTAAGATCTTCTGGAATAACGCCCTCTTCTTTTAGCATATTCCAGAAATCATCAGTAGTCATAATTGGTTTACTCATTATCTTCACTCCATGGATTGTATATTTGTTCGTAACATCCCCTACACAGAGATACCCATCCACCTGTTCGGTGTTGGACCACTATCTTATCTTTCTCAAAGCGAATGCGATTGCAGTTGGCGCATATAAAAGGGACATGATCATCTATCCATGCCTTAAATCGCCATAATAATTCATGTATTTTCCATCGTAGTTTAATCATTTGTTTTCCTTATAAAATAGTGTTAAATCCTCACAAGCCTTTTTTAGACCTACCATAAAACCATCTGCATAACCATTGTCTAGAAGTGCTGGATAAATAGTTACAGGGTACATCATTCTCCACATTGCTTGCAAGCCTCTGAAATATCCTTCTTTATATTCATCACTAAGGTTTGGATTATCTACTACCTTTTTCCCATCTGCTTCTCCACGCTCTTTAAGAAAGTCCATTAGCTTTATAAATTCGTGTTGCGTTTCAATCATACTAACCTCCTTTGCTGGCTCTCCACGGTGTGTAGAGAGCCAGCCCACTTGCTTGGTTAAGGTGCTTGTGCTCT
The DNA here is from genome assembly GCA_049975465.1 of Kosmotogaceae bacterium. Lineage (GTDB taxonomy): Bacteria > Thermotogota > Thermotogae > Petrotogales > Kosmotogaceae > JASMTM01. The sequence continues at coordinate 903 of JBNGCV010000081.1, forward strand.
CACCAAATCAACAATCTCCATCCACTTATCTAACGTGAACTCAAGATTGTTTTTGTCCAGTATGTCTTTGATAAATTCACCACCATCTTCGGCACCAAGGCTCTCGGCATAGTCTATCAATTTCAAGGATGCTGACTTTCTGGTAGGCACAAAGTTATCAATAGATATTGCTTCGCTTGCCTCAATATCAGAAAAGTCCTCAATATCCTGTGTAAAGTAGTCACTTGCATTGGCGGCGATAATAATGGCTCCGACATAGCTTCTTTTGGTAGCCATCTTAATCAAGGTGTTTACCTGAGTATAGATATCCTCATTAGGAATACGATAGAACGTGCCACCACGTTCCCAAGCATCGTATGCCTCACCTGATCTCGCTTTGCGCTTTACTGACTTAGCAGCGCCACTTTCGATGTCTGCTTTCCAGCTATCCCAATATTCCTGTGGCTTGCCATATTTACCAGTAGTTTCAGCCTTGTTAACAGCAAAAGCGAACTCTGATTCTAGGCGTTCTTGGCTCTCAAGCTTTTCCTTGTCATATTTACTCGGAACAGCATGTTCGGGAACCCAACGCCAGCGATACTTAATCTCGTAGGAGTTAGCTTCACCATCACAGGTCGCAATCAGCTTGGTTCTACTATGGTTCCAAACCTTTGTCGTATAACGATAGTGAAATAACGGGAATGTATCTTCTGTGATTGGCTCTTTCCACTCCTCAATAATGTTGGCATCTTTTGTTTCTACCGAAAACCCAAAGAATGTGTGGAGTTTTTCAGCACCAGGCTTATATAAACTGCGCTTGCCAGTGCCAGGGATAGTACCGTAGTCTAACCCTTCCTGCATTTGTTTTCGTACAAAGACCTTCATGGCTTGATACATTTCACCAATAGACTTTGTATCGAAAGGTTGTAGTTCTTTGAAATCCCCCTCTATTACTGCGAGTTCTTTTCTTACCTCTGCATCATCGAACTCTTCTTTAATCAACTCTTCAAAATCTTTGTCGTTACTCATCCTAAATCCTCTCTCTAGTAAATTTTGTCATAGCAACCGACATACTAATTATAACCGAAAATCCTTTCATTTACAAGCCTTTAGATATCATTAAGATACCAAAAACTGAAGCTATAAATGGGCAAAATACTCCCAAAAAGAACCAAAATAGAGCTAGTAGTTCCTTGCCTTTATCAATAGCTTTGATTAGCATATCCACTGAAATTGGAAGCATAAATATTCCTGCTACCCATACTCCAGCGACAATCATTGTCTCTAACGGTGTCATTTAATGCTCCCTTATTGGACCGACCCACAACAGGTTTTGCCGCTCTTGACATATTTCAGGCTCATAGCCAAAGAGTTTCTTGAAATACTTCTTAGCTTCTTCATGAGTGGTGTCAATCGTGAATACTCTATACTTCTGTCCATTCGTTAAAGAATGCTCGTTCATAGTCTGTTTCCGAGATTCCTTTGAGTTCTTCTTCGTAGCCATAATCCTCCTTTGTAAATGCTGTAACTGGTATCTCTAGGCTTTTAGAATAACCTATGAGAAGTTCTTTACCTTTGAATTTAATTTTATGAACTGTCTTTGTGTTACTTTTAGAGATAATATGCTCACTCCCTCCGTTATGCACAATATCCACAATATCAAGAATGTCTTGGTTAGACAAAAGTAGCCCATATCTCAGGGCTACTCTCCATCTAAAATGTTTTGCATATTTGGCTCTCACACCTCTAAACTTCGGTTTTCTCGGCATTTTTCACCTCCAATGTCTTGACGAACTCGGCAGCCTTTTCGCCTATGGTGATCTCGCTATCGGGATGTTGTGCTTTCCACATTCTAGCGACCATATAGGCGTGGTAGTGAGTGCCACCACCAGCGGTGCATTTCCAGTAACCTACACCATCATAGGTTATCTTCTTGCCAGTGCAACCTTCAACAGGGCAGGGATAATACTCTTTCACTCCCCATACCTTTCTGTGAGATTCCTTTTGTGCTTCGATTGCTTCATCGGTGCGCTCCCTTTGACTTTTCTTTTGGGCATTAAAGTAAGCATCTATTGCAAATTGATACTCCTTCAATTCGCTCTCCTTAAAGCTCTCAAAGTTGTTAATCTTGAGTATCTTGATTAACTGTAGTTTGCTGGTGTTGTATTTCTTAATGTTCTTTTGATAGAACTCTGATCTTGTTCTTTCCAGGCTCATAAGACCTCCTCTCTAATGTAACTATCCAACTTGTATGTATTAGTTTGACTTAATACCTTAGACTGTAGCCAATCCCAACCTGTGTTCTGAATGTTGACTCTGTTTCTTAATGCCTGTTCTATCATGGTGGCTTGTCCATCACCATCCAGTTCTATACAGAGTATAGGCTTCCCGTTTGGTTGAATTATTCTGTAGCCTGTTATGGGATCTTTCCTGTTGACACTAAGACCACGCCATTGATCAAGTTCCTCTTTGAAACCAGCACTTGTTACGTTCTGGTCTACTGCTTTCTCAAGCCAACCCTTAAGTGTGTTCTCTGCCTCTTTGGTATCAAGTTCATCATTCTTTTGTCGCTTTAACAATTCCCTTGCGGCTGGAACCATCCCTCTAATCTTACGAACATTAAGACTGGCTCTCATTACTGTGTCTGCTGGTATATTGGCGTGTTCTGCTGCTGGCATGAGTTGCTCTACGATGAACTTCCAGTCATAAGCTTCATCACTGCCTTCCTTTCCCTCTAAGATAGACGCTAATAATTCTGCGACATCGTTATATTCCAGTGCATGATGCCAACCAGTCTTTTCTGCATCATTAAGCATATATAGTTTACTGCGCTCAACAACGCCAGACAAACCTTCCTTTTCAGATGACAACCTACGGGTTGCATACCATTTGGCATACACTAAAGCTTTCTCTGTACCATGACGGTTCATTTCTCCTGTGTCTTTAAGGATTTCATCAAAGTATCCTTGCACAAGAAAGAGACACAAATCTCTTTCTATCCCATCGTAGTCATCGAGTAGTATTCTACCTATATTAATTTCTTTATTGAGGTCGGCTATAGTAATAAACTGTAGTTTCTCTATAGCCTTATCTAAATCAACCTTTCTTGGCATGGTGTTTCTCCTCTCTGCATCTCGTTGATATCTTCGATCATCTCCGATAATTTTGCTTTCAGTTCTTTCCAATAAAAGTGACCCCGTGGGATTATCCATCCTATATGTTCCTTCCATTCTAGCTCCCAATCCGATAGCAATCGGTCTCCCCCTAATCGCCTTACGCTACCATCTTTGTTGTATGTTGTTTCTCGTCTGAACGAACTCATATCTTCTTTGATTAAAATTGGCTCTACATGATTAACCCAGAAATCCCAGATAACAAGGTAAGCAGCTGCCTTCTTCGGTGCTCTCCCATCCGCTAGTTCAATGAATAACCAACCCCCATTTTCATTTAGGAAATCACGCTGTAGTTGTCTTTCTCCTCCAGGCATAATCTCTGCACAACGCCATGTACCAGTAGAGTCGTTATTCTTGCACTCAATCCAATCCCCTATCTGAGAGAGATAATAATCTGGTGCACGTTCTGATTTTGGTAGTGGCTTGTGACAATGAATACAATATCTTACGTCTCCATATTTATGACCCCACCAATTATAATGATTAATTAAATCCCTAAGCCTTTTCTCTGACTTTTTTCGTGTCATTTAGAGCCTCTTTTATTTTAGCGACTTCTTTTTCTAATCTATATAACCTATTTTTCATTTTTCTTCGTTGGCTATTTTTGTTACACTTTCTTGCATAGTCCCTTTTACAATCTTTACAGATATTAACTTTATGTCTCCAGTTATCATCAAACATTCCTAACGGGAGTTCTCTCTCGCACTTGATACACTTTCTCATTATTTTGTTTTTCCCGTGATAACATCCCAATTTTCTTTTATATCTCTTAACTGCTTATATAAATCAATAGCCTTAAATTTATGCTCTGATAAAGGAGTATTCTCAAAATCATTGATAGTAAAAGATAGTTCTTTATATAGCCTTTTTTCTTCCTCTTCTTCTTTTTCTGGACATCCTATCCATCCTTCTAACCATATAAATGGTTTATCATTACCTAGTTCCTCGGTTTCAACGTATCGCATTTTTCTAATACCCGAATCCATTACTACATGCTCTTTACAGTTTTCTATACTTAGATAAATCTCAGCGGCAGGATGACCCCTTAAAAAATCTACAAGTTCATCTGATATTACTTCTTTTGGCATTTTGTTTCTCCTATACCTCAAATATTTTAAATAATCTTGACCCAGAGACCTTATCTCTCTCTGCATATGCCTCCTGAATATCACTAAATAATTTAGCTTCGTTGGATTCTGGTTTGCCAACAGCGAATGAAAAAACCTCCACCTGTGTAGAAATCTCGCTTTTTTGAGGTGTGAGGTCAGGCAAAGATGCCATTGCCTCTTTTTGTTTAATCTTTTTGGCTTCTCTTACGTCTGATAATGCCAACTTTCCTTTGTTTTCAAGAATATCCATGACATACTCTTGACGTTCCTCCCCTAATTTTGCAACTTCGAATAGGGTAGTCTCCGCTACATTGCCTTGCTCATAAGCCTTTGTTAAAATATCTAGTTCTTTAATTTTACCAAGACTCATGATTTTTTGCACGTGATTTTTGTTAAATCCATACTCTTTCCGAAGCTCATTCCAATCTTTACTCTCTGCTAATTTTGAGTAATACTTGAACTCCGTGATAACATTATCACTGCGCTGATCATTCAGGATTAATGCCCAGGTTGCTTCATCCTCTGGGGATAGCCCAGAGTAATTGATTGTCTTGATTGTCTTATGTTCTAGGATGCGAACAGCTTTAATCCTACGCCTACCATCAATAACTTCGAACCCCCCTTTCTTTTCTGTAATGATAATAGGATAGATAACACCAAACTCTTTAATAGATTTAATTAATTCTTCGTCAGGCTCTGGTCCTTCGAGCCTATCATTTTCAGGTAATAAAGTAAGACTTAAGATTTTAATATTTTTGTTCATTTTAATTTTCTCGTTCATTTTTCCTCCTTTACCTCTGTGCCTATTGTACATTTTTGATCATTAATAATTGGTCTAAACTCCATCGTCTTTTTCCCATTCTGGACATTCAAATTCCATAGGATCTCCCATCCTA
>JBNGCV010000082.1:0-6003 GCA_049975465.1 Kosmotogaceae bacterium
GTACAGGTCTTGATATACCTTTTATGATTACCATGAGTGAAGAATGGTTAAACCTCAAACGTTACGATAAAGTGCAGTTATTACTCGAAGCAAGTCAGTCAAAATGGTATACCGCTGAAATCGAAAACGCATTGCACGCTGATTATGCAATGATTCATTATTTATCACCACTTGCATTGGTCCTGAATAAAACCGATACATTTATGTCCCGGGGTGGCGAAGAGATCATAAAGAATCTTATCCTTGCATTTTTTAATGAAAATCTTAAGGGAAAACAAAAAGACCTGGCAAATATAGTGAAAAATGATAGCAGAATTACTTTATATTCAAGTTCTGATTTTTAAATCTACTGTTTTTTGTAAAAAGAATCTTCAATTTGTCCAAAAATCCTGTCCAGAATAAAAGCCAACAAAGCTGCTGGTATCGCTCCTTCTAGAATAAAGGCTGTGTTTTGATTAACCAGTCCTGATACGATTGGTGATCCCAATCCTCCCGCTCCTATCGTTGCTCCCACCGCAGCGGTACCCACATTTATAACAACAGAAGTTCTTATTCCAGCAATTATTACTCTCATAGCAAGTGGCAATTCAACCATTACAAGGCACTGCACTCCATTCATTCCCATACCTGTAGCTGCTTGTAAAAGTTGTTTCGATACACCTTCTAAACCTGAAATAGTGTTTCTCAAAATAGGCAGAAGCCCATAAAGAAACAGAGCGAATATTGTTGGTTCAGCACCAAAACCCAGCATAGGTACCGCCAGCATGAGTACAGCAACAGGCGGAAATGTTTGGCCGAGGGTTGCAAGACTGTTAACAAGGTCTGAAAACTGCTCTCCAAAACTTCTTGTAACCAATATACCAAGACTTACTCCAATTATTATTGACAGGCTACTTGAGACACTAACAAGAAGCATATGTTCTCCAACAAGTTTCACTAATGATGCTCTGGGATATATTACATTCTTCAATTCAGGAAAAATTTTCTCCAGCATTATTCGCCACAGATCCATATTTGATATGAGAGCAATGAACAGGCCTATCAATATGAAAGTGAAAATCCAACCTTTTGTTATCTTCATTCAGTTTCACCCTCAATTTTCAAACCTTTGGATGTAAGCAAACTTATCAAACCTTTAAAGCAAATATCCGTAATTATTGCCAGGAAAAGTACAGGCAACGTTCCCAGTATTATAAGATCCATGGCACCCTGTCCAACTCCCTGAAAAATGAACTTCCCAAATCCACCAGCACCAATCAGAGCTGCCAGTGTTGTGTTTCCAATTGCTTGAACAGTAGCTAACCTGATTCCTGCCAAAACAATGGGAATTGCAAGAGGTAGTTCAATTTTTGTCAACAACTGTTTCTTGCTCATTCCCATACCTTTGCCGGCTTCAATAATATCCTTTGAGATTATATCGAGACTCGTATAAGTATTCCTCACAATTGGTAATAATGCGTAAAGGGTTAGTGCAATTAAAGCTGGAGCGTATCCTGTCCCACTAATACCAATAGATTTAAGCAACGAAAAACGCTCTGAAAGTAAGGCCAGCGGTAATATGAGTAGGCCAAATAAGGCTATGGCAGGAACCGTTTGCAAAAAGTTTGTGATTGCAAAAATAGGTTTTTCAAGGCATTTCCTTCTGTAAGAGATTATTCCCAATGGTATACCGATCAACGTTCCCAGACCAGCAGCAAGAAAGGAGATAAACAAATGTTGATTCATTGCCAATAAGAAACGGTCACTTCTTCCATAATACTCTTTCACAACTGAGATCTCAGACAAGAACCCACTTAAAAACATTATTATTAAGGCAAATGGTATAATGAGTGTCAAAACTCCTTTGACAAAAGGTTTTTTAAGTTTCTTCAAGACAGAGAAATGAACAGTATAAAGGCTCAAAATGCTTACCCATACAGCTGCACCTATTGACACTCTTCCGTATGGCATATCCTCTGAAAGCAGATTTTTTGAAGCCAGCCCCATATAGAAAAGGAGAAGAAAAAATGCTAAGTCAGCAAGGATAAGCGAAACAAAATCTCTTGACACAAAACCTCTGGTTTTTCTCATAAATAGTGACAATAAAACAACAATAGCCCAACATAACAAAATTACTATACTTGCAAAGGGATAGGCTTCAAATATATTTACAGGCTCTCCTGGAAGCAATCTGTTTGGTTTCACTGATACCAGTGGTAAAAAGATTATTGCAAGTATTCCAATTATGGAACCAAGAATTAGAACCTGTTCCCGTTTTGTCACATCGGACTTTTTTAGCATGAAATCTACTTTATAAATCCATTATCTATCAAATACTCAGTTGCAACATCTGAAGCAGGCAAACCTTGTATAGCAATTTTCGCATTAAGTGTCTGCAAAATTTCAAGAGAAAGTGTTTCAAAAACGGGATTCAATATTTCTTCAATTTCAGGGTATTCGAGAAAAACTTCTTCTCTAACTAAAGGCGCAGGACGATAGACAGGTTGAACATTTTTTGTATCTTCAAGAACAACCAAGCCCAGACTTGAAAGTGCCCCATCCGTTCCATAAGCCATGGCGAAATTCACCCCGTCAGTACCCAGGGCAGCAGCCCTTTCTGTTTGCGCGGTGTTCCCACCTGAAAATGTTAACAGCTGATCATCCTTTAGAGTAAAACCATAGGCATTTTGGAACGCAGGCAGAGCATCTTCTCTATTCACAAACTCTTCGGAACATGCGAGTTTGACTTTTCCTCCTTCATTTACATAATCTGCAAAATCTTCTAAAGTGTAAATTCCTTCTTTTTCTGACAAATCTTTTCTTGTAGAAATTGCCCACGTATTATTTGCTGACGCAGGTTTTAACCAAACAAGTCCGTTCTTTTCTCTATCAAGATATTTAACTACTTCGTAACCAAGATCACCATTTTTCCAGATTATTGGATCGATATTATCAAAGAAAAAACCACCATTTCCCGTGTATTCAGGATAGATATCGATTTCTCCTGCCATTATCGATTGCCTTATTATGGGTGTTGTTCCAAATTCAGTTTTATCAATTACTTCAAAGCCATTATTTCTAAGCATCAAAACGATCATTTGGCCTAGAAGAGCTCCTTCTGTATCAATTTTAGATGCTACCGTTATGGGTCCTTTTTGTGCACCAAAAGCTGGAACCATTAGGAACATTGCAAGTAGTATCAAAATAACACTCTTTTTCATTCTGCACACTCCTTTTGTTCAGTTTTTTGGAGCTTTCTATGAACCGCTTTGTAATTCGATCCACTTTTCTTTCTCAGCTGATTCAAACATAGAATCTATTACTCTGGCATTGTCTAACGAATCTTTCTCAGAAACTGGTAAAGAAACTTTTTCAGTTAGTGTTCTTGCGAATTCTTCAAATTCTAATTTGTACTGATCTTCTGGTTTAGTAAATATTGTTCTTTTACCTATACTTGTTTCTACCGTGACTTCTCCGGGAACATCTGGAAACATATTAAAAGGTACTTTTATAGAAAGCACTCCAGCTGTACCAAAAACACTAACATTTTGATATGGAAAAGCCTGCGTTGAAACAGTAAACATAGACCTTTTTGCCCCAAAATCCAGTATTCCTGAGGTTAACATATCAATCTTCCATTCAGGGTGGATGTTGAGTTCACAGAACACCCTTTTCGGTTCTTCATTAGTCAAGTAACGTGCAGATGAAACCGCGTATACGCCTATATCGTAGAGCCCGCCACCTCCATATTTTTTGATGTTTCTTATGTTTGAGGGATCTTTATTGTCATAGGAAAACTGACAGTAAATGGAACGAATTTTCCCTATTTCACCTGATTGTACAATTTCCCATGCACGTTTCCATTGAGGATGGAGTTTGTACATAAAGGCCTCCATTAACAAGACACCCTTCGATTTTGCATAATCAAAGGCTTCTTTGGTGCTTTCGAATGAAAGGGAAAGCGGTTTTTCACAAATAACATGTTTTCCGGCATTAGCTGATTTCTTTATGTATTCAACGTGAAGATGATTGGGCAGAGGTATGTAAACAAAATCAACATCATTGTTTTTCAATAATTCTTCATATGACCCATAGTATTTTTCGATACCATGTTTATTAGCAAATTCTTTAGCCTTATCATATTTTCTACTCGCAATAGCATAAGTTTCTATTAATGAAGAATGCTTCAAAGGGAACAAAATTCTTTTCACAAAATGACTTGATATGCCTAAAACACCTAGTTTCAGTTTTTTCATGAATAAACCTCCCTTTTATATCAATTATATAATTTTGAAAATTAATAATGAAGGAATCCAAAGCCTAACTTTAAAAGAAGTTCGAGAAATGAAAAAATTAACTGTGGACTTATCTGAGATTTTTTTCCTAATCATAATTGATTATATTAATGTAAAGTCTGTTAGTTAAACTACTTTTGCAAACGTCCTCTTACTTATGAAACATTTTATGTAAACTGTTTATCTTTTGCCTAAGAGTAAAATAATTAAAGTATAATGTAAATAACTAAACATTAGGAGTGTGATACACATGAAAAAAGCAATCATTGTTGTTTTGGTTGTATTATTTTCAACTCTGGGAATGGCACAATTCAAATATCTGGAACCTGATATCTTACCAAACGGTGTGGGTAAATTATCGATAGGTTTTGATACCTTTATGAGATACGGTATTTTTGATATCGTTGAAGTTGGGCTTTCACCATTACCTTATATCAAATTTGGTATGCAACTTAACGATTTTTGGGCATCAGCCGGTTATGGTTACTTCCCAAGCTTCGCGGATTTTTATGAAAGTAACACCATCTTTACCAGTGTTGGGTATTATCCAGATGATTTTTCAGCAAGTTTAAGTGGCATGTATTCTGAAAACGAAGACTGGATCTATGATACTGTGACTTCTACCCCAATCGAAGTTAAAAGTTTTGCTGTTATTGGGAGAGTAATCTTAGAAAATCGAAAGAAAAATGGTGATATGACGTTAAGTGGTGGTTATTCTTTAGATATAAATGAAACTGAGCATTCTGGTTTCGTTAGCTTCGATGTAGGAAGTAATTTTAAATGGGATTGGTGGATTTTCAGAAATATCTATATATATGGTGGTTTGGGAGCTAACTTTCCTTTCAGGGATTTGAGAAGTATATTTATACTTGGTGGTATAGAAGCCAAATTCCAATTTTTTAAGTAATTCTTTTTATTAACACTATGGGGATTCTGGCAATAGCTGTAGCTTTGTCCATGGACGCATTTGCTGTTTCAATTTGTATAGGCATAACAAATGACAATCTTACTGGAAGGGATGTGATGAAAATCTCTTCCAGTTTCGGTTTTTTTCAAGCATTAATGCCCATTGTTGGTTGGTATCTGTCTTCTTCTTTTGGAAGCTATATTGAAACCATAGATCACTGGATAGCTTTTGGTTTACTTTCATTTATCGGAATAAAGATGATTTATGAAGCCCTGAACAATCAAAGAAAAAAGTTTGAGGAAACTCAAATTAATTTATCAACAATAATTATGCTGTCAATTGCTACTTCTATTGATGCACTTGCTGTAGGAGTTGCTTTCGCCATAATGAATCAAAGGATATTTTTCCCTGCTTTTATCATCGGTATAATCACTTTTATATTCTCAGTTATTGGTGTAAAAGGCGGAGATTTCTTCGGGAAAACTTACAGAAAAAGCGCAGAAATTATAGGTGGTATAATTTTGATCATAATCGGAATCAGGATATTGATAGAACACTTGTTTCTGCTTTAGAAGCTCTTATAATAATTTACTGCTTTCTCAAGATTTACTGCCGCAGCTTTAATTATTTTTTCACAACCACTTATATCATCATGATATCTGTCTCGTAATTCAGAACAGACAATGGACCCCATATCATTTTCAAAACTTTTTAGAAATCTATTCACAATAATCTCAACTTCATCACTTTCATGTTGATAATTATTAATAAACAGCAATCCTATTACAGATAATGATCCTGTTAAAGCCCCACAAACACTTT
>JBNGCV010000083.1:0-5909 GCA_049975465.1 Kosmotogaceae bacterium
AAGACAGCCAGCTGGTTTGCACTATTCTCCAGCCTGTGGTAAATCTCATTCAATTCACCGGTTGTTAATGGTTTAACATTGTCTATTTCATTGGCAAACCACTGGGCAGTCCAGACATCGGCTTTCGTCTTTTCTTTGATGTATTCCCTATTTTCAAGGAATCTTTCTTTGTATATTTGTTGTTTGGCGAAATAGTCTTCTGTTTCTTTACCGGTCACGTCGATTTGTTTTGAAACAGTTGAAAGATCGTCTGTTATCTTTCTGAAATTATCATCAAGAATTTCAGACGCATTCAAATATGTGCTCTGATTTCTGGCAGAACTAACCTTTTTGTCTGGTTTATATTTATTGTTTAACTTCCTTAATGAAGCGATCTGCGATTTCCATTCTTTCGACATATTTTTGGATGTTTTAAAAACATCCTTTGGAACTATATCAATATCGTCCAGACCGTGAAAAACTCCTATTAGCGAGTTTCCGCATTTCAATTTGTGGTCAAGAAACGTAAAGGGTTTGTCCTTTGAAAAAGTGTTTAGCCATAAAGACATTTTCGCAAGTTCAACAGCAATGGGATTGATGTCAACACCATATATACAATGCTCTACAATATTTCTCTTGGCGAGAATCTCTCTCTCTTCATCTGATAATTCAGTATTGATACCTTCATTTTCCCATGACTTGAGTAATTTATCTGAAAGATAATCTGTTGCCTGTACGAGAAACGCCCCTGAGCCCATGGCGGGATCAACCACTTTCAGTGATAGGATTTCGGAGGAACTCTTTGCCTTCCCATTTTCGTCTGTGCAGAGTGGTTTAAGGGTTTCCTTTACCAGATAAGATGTCAATGGTTTTGGTGTGTAGTAGCTACCTGTTGACTTTCTTGCACCTGAAGCAGACATGTAATAACTGCCTTCCGGTATTATTCTTTCTTCTTCAGGAGCCAGTATTTCTGAAAATTTTGCTGCGCGTGCCTGTAATGTATCGGCATTAGATTCGGGGAATTTTTCAGGAACTTTCTTTTCTGTTTTTTTGTCAACGTTTTTCATAAGTTCTTTGATTTCTTTTGGTGAACGCTTTTCAAGCTCTCTTAAAGGCAAGATGAATTTTTCTCCCGCTGTTACCACAAGATCTTCTTTGGCTCTTGAAACGGTGTATCCAAGCAAACCTTCGTACACATATCCAATCTGTTCAACATCGATTGCCGCATAGCTGAGTCTTAAGCCTTTCATATATAGAAGGTTATAAAGTATATCTCTGACACCTTTGTTGGTGATTTTCGCATGTTCAAATATTTCATTGACCCCTTCAGGAGAAAACAGGTCGCCACCATGTTTTGTTATCTTTAGTTCGGGATGGTCTGAGCCATAATAGATGAGATTGAACAACGCAAGAATTCTGTACCAGGCGTCGTATCTGTAAGAGGCTTTTGTATCGAAATCGCTTCCAAGGTTACTTCTTTCCGCTTCAAGTGAATTGGCGAGATGAATGAGTCCGTAGTTATCATCGTACTCAGGAAAACCATGAGGCAACAAATTATTTTCTTCAGCGTAAAGAACAAAGACCAGGCGCATAACGATTTTGATTACTGCTTCATATATCCTGCCTGGTTCAACATTTATTTTGCTCTGGTTAATATAATCAAGAATGATATTGATAACGGTAAAAACCTGATCAGCAAGAGCGTCGGTTACTTCTGCCTGTTTTTCGTGGCTTTCTTTTATTAATTTGTAAATGCCTTTGCTGGTATCCGGCAAAAGCATTTTTTCGTTTAAAAGATTTTTGAAGGCTTCAAAGGTTGACTTTTCTTCAATCCAGTCATTTTGATTCCATGAAATGTAAGCAGCAGAATGGCCTTCTTCAGCATAAAAAAGCCTGAATTCCGTTCCATTTGTTAACAGACCAAGAGGACAATTTAAGAGCCTCAAAAGTGTCTCAAATTTGATATGTTCACTTGCTCTCCATGTGCCACTTCCCGAGGGTTTTCGTTTATCAAGACTTTCCTTTTCATCAAGGGCTTTTATGACAAATGCGGGTTTATCCTTTTCTCTGGAATCCAGTATGAAGTCGGGATATAATTTTTCAAAGTGATCGGGTTCGGTTTTTGCATATGCTCTCGCTTCTTTTCCCGTTTTCCATCTATTGGAATCATGATTTAGCAATTCAAAGAATAAATGGCCAACAAGTTTGTTCACGGAATAACTACCGCTGTTGAAACGATTCAATAATTTTCTCAATATAAAGTGTTCTTTTGTGTCGATAGCAGAGGCGTCTTTGAAGTATTTGCGGTAAATTACTTCAGAGATCATCAGGCCCGACATCTTTAGAATGCCAAACCAGTTGAGTTTTTCGGTTGTGGTTTCGCCCATTAAATCATCTCCTTGGGTATTAGAAAGCAGGTAGCGATTATGTTAGCCATGGGATCATCTTTGAGCGAGAACTTCTTTTTGACCTTTTCAGGGATATTTGATAGTTGTGAATTGAGGTATTCTTTTCTGTTTGTGAGAAGTTTTATATCCTGAGAGTATTGCTCTTCTCCTTCAAACAATGTATATTGGTATTTCAGAAGTTTTTCAACGGTCCTGTTTACTTCTTTTATTCTTTGTTTGATCATTTTTGTGAAACTGTTTATTTCTTCATCAGTTTTGTCCTTTAAATCACTTTTTAACTCATTAACCCAGTTTGATTTATAATTATTCAGCTGTTCAACGATCCTATCATGATTGTTTGAAACCACATCTGAAAACTCGGGTAATAGCTTTGAGGTTTCTTCATTGAATTTACCTAAATTGCTTAGCTTTGAAAGGAATTCTTTACCAACTTCTACATATTCCCCTTCAGAAAACCTTCCACCAATGAGTTTAATGTCCTCTAAAAGAGGTTGAGAAAGTTCATTTAGAGCGAGAAATCTTACATAAAAAATCACATGGGGTTCTGTTATGTGATTTGAAGGGACTTCTTTACAGGTTACTTTGTTTAATCTATGTTCTCTGAACTCATCAAATCCTTTTGACCATATGTTTGATCTAAAGTAAGCAATAGCTTTTTTTAAGAGTGGATGATTGGGGTGAAGCTGTTCAACCTTTCTACTTTTTGAATGATTAAATGTGAACACCGTATGGGTTCCGTCCCGAGAAATGTATTTGTTAAGATTTTTCCAGTTTGATGGCAATTTTTGAATTATATATTTCTCTTCATCAATTTGCTTTAATTCTGGAGCATCATTCAGCTTAAGTGCACTATTCAACAGCTCTTTTACCATTTCTGGATGCAAATTTAATTGCTCCTTGCTTTCCTGTATTTTTCCCGTCAACTCCCTAATTTCTTCTTTTGTTTCAAGAAGTGCAGTAGTCATTTTGTCCTGGATTGTATTCACAATATCTTTTTTGTAGTCTCCAATTTTGAGCATGTGTTTTTGTACTTTTTCTTCAATAACAGGATTTATTGTGTCAATGTCTTCTCTTATTTGCTCAACTTTGTTGACAATTATTTGAAGGAATCTGCTATCCTCATCATCCTCATAAACGAAATGAAATATTTTAATGCTTCGATCCTGGCCATGTCTGTCTATCCTTCCATTTCGTTGTTCTAATCTGATAGGATTCCAGGGTATTTCCATGTGTATCATATATCTACAGTAATATTGTAAGTTTATTCCTTCTGAAGCAGCATCTGTTGCAACAAGAATTCTTGCGGGGGATTCATCCGGATGAAGCTCAAACGCTTCTTTAATATTTTCTCTTTTTTGCATCTCCATGCCACCATAAAGCTGAATTATTCTTTCTTCTTCAACGCCGCTTTTAATGAGTTGTTCCACTATGTAGTCGAGAGTATCTTTATATTCAGTGAATATTACAAGTCTTTCATTATTCCAGCTGTTACCGTTTTTCAGATTATTATTTATCCATTCTTTAATTTTTCTGAGCTTACAATCTTCTTTATCCTTTAAGTTTTTGGCCAAAATAATCAGGTCTTTAAGAGTTGAATCACCGGATTCTGAGTCAACTGAACTGAGCAATTCCTGTTCAAGTTGATCCCTCTCAATATCGTCGTCCCAATCCTCATTTAATTTCTTGATAAGCAGTTGAAGATATTTTCCTGTATTATTTTCATCATATCTGGAATTTGCATGTACAATTATTGAGTTATAAAAAGCCCTGGGTGATGAGAGAAGTCTTTTCTTCAGTATTGTCAGCGCGAATTCCAATGGCCTTCTTTTTTCCTGTTCATCAGAATGCTTTTCTATTTGCTGCTTTATGTATTGATTTAATGTCCTTAACATCTCTTTTTCATTCTTGGATGGATTTGCGCTTATTGATTTTATTGAACGATCGGGGAACAAGGGTTTTCCAAAAGAGTCTTTCACACAGTTAGGTCCTCGCTTGAGTCGTCTTATCATTATTCTGTTTAAGCGTTTCTTGAAACTTTCTCTATCTCTGTCAGGATCTTCACCCCTGTTGAAATTAAGAGGATCTATCATGTCAAGAAACGCGACAAATGATTCCTTCTGACCGTTATGTGGTGTTGCTGTTAGAAATAGCTTATGTTCAAAATGAGTTGTTATATCATGAAGCAGCTTTGTTCTATCTGAATCTTTGTAATACTTTTTGGTTGGATGGGGCATTGCATTGTGGGCCTCATCTACAACCAGTAAATCCCAGGGTCGTATATATCTGTTTGATATTGAATCACATGATCTTAGAAATTCGTTTTTTCTGCCTTCCATCTTTATAAAATCAATTGATGTAATTAGTCTGGGATAAGCAAGCCATGGATTGACATTAATCCCATACTCTCTCTTGAACTCGGTGATTTTCTTACTATCCATAATCTGGAAATCAAGGCCAAATTTATGCTCCATTTCCCATTGCCATTGCAATTGCAAAGAGGCGGGGCATATCAATAATATTCTTCTTGCCTTACCTCTAAGTATAAGTTCCTGAATAATCATACCTGCTTCAATGGTTTTTCCCAGGCCAACATCGTCTGCGATAAGAAGATCGATTTTGGGCATTGAAAGAGCCTTAACAACCGGTTCAAGCTGGAAGGATCGTTGTCTTATGGCACCGTAAAAAGGCGCTCTAACAATTTCGTTGTCAAGTATTCTTTTATTGGACCATCGAATTGCGTTAATAAAACTATCAAATATGTCAGGATGATCAAGTTTTTTGCCAATCGGTGGAAGCACATCGTCAGGCAATATGTCGAAATCCACTTCTCTTTCGAGAATTATCGAAAGCTTTCTTCCCAGATCAGAATCTTCAAGGCTCTCCAGCGTTACCATTGTTGATGAGTTGCTTGTTGCATCTTTAGAAAAGGAAACATCATTTATTAGCCATAACCTGTCTCTTACCCTGGCTATTTTCCCAACTTCGGGTATGTTATTCACAATTTACTTTCTCCTTCATGGACAAAATGATTTTGTATTATGTCATTAATTTTAGTTTAACACTTCTAAACCCTTGAATTCAAAAATTTCATTAATAGTTGGTGCTAATAGTAGACACAATATTGAAAGTCCTTTTGCTTAAATAAGCAGAAGACAACGTTTAGAATTACAAACACTTGAAAATTTGTTCCGGTTAAATCTAAAAGTCTATCTTATTTCAAATCAATAAGTTTTGTTTTTTCTTTTTCCAGGACTTCTTTTGCTCTTAATAGCGTTTCTTTTTCGGATATGAGCGTTGTTTCTCTGTTTTTAACGACTATTTTACCGGCAGTGACTACATGTTTAACGATTTCTTTTCCTGTGCTGCCATAAATGAGATTGTTCAGGCATGATTCTTCTACTAAAAATCTTGAGTCGCTGGAGTCAAGAATGAGAAAATCAGCGGGGTCTCCTTCGTTTATTTCTCCGGGATTTTTGAAACCGGAATCGCCAGCACCTCTACACAACATTTTGAACACGGAAG
>JBNGCV010000084.1:0-5765 GCA_049975465.1 Kosmotogaceae bacterium
GCGCAAATCCTGAGCTTCGCTCAGCATATCCGATTGCTTCTCAAATCGCATATCAATGGTTTAGTGTTTTTGAATTTACGTACAACCAACAACGTACAACGTCTTTTGATTTGTTTGACTTTCGTTCGATGGACCAAGCGAAGCGTTGGACGTGCTTTTATCTTTTACCATACCCTAAACCCCAGACCCTATACCCGGTTTTTTATAAGGTTTCGTCACCTCGGTCCTTCTCGGTTCTCGTTTCCTGCTCTTCTCCAAGTTCCTGTGCATTAACATCTCTAACCTGAAGATCTATAGATTCTACTTCCAGTTCTCCTTCTTCGCTTTCAACCATTTCCTTAAATTTCCTTGCCCCGGGTAATAGTCTTGATTCCAAAGAACCTACAGCTCTATTGTATGTTTCTACAAGAGTCCTTATTCTTCCGCCAATATCTTCGATGTGATTCAAAAAGGTGCTTACCCTTCCGTAAAGCTCCTTTCCCTCATCAGCGATTTTTTTGGCGTTTTCTGCGAGTTTTAGCTGCTGCCAGCCGAAGGCAACTGACTTTAATAATGCCAGTAGCGTTACAGGTGTGGTGATCAGCACCTTTTTGTTAATTGCTTCTTCCAGAAGTTGTGAATCCCTTTCAAAAGCCGCACTTACAGCTGCTTCAATGGGAATGAACATGATCACGAAATCAGGCGTGTTCTTAAACTGCTCCCAGTATGCTTTTCTGCTGAGATCACCTATGGTTTTCTTAATAGTTTTAACATGGTCCTTAAGCTTCTCTTCACGTTCCTTTTCGTCTTCAGATTCAACAGCTTCAAGATACGCATTCATAGGTGTTTTTGCATCAACAGGAATATCTCCACCTTTTGGCAGCTTAATTATCATATCGGGTCTTCCATATTCGCTGCTAATCTGCTCTTCGAAATCTATATGTTCTGTCATTCCGGCAAGTTCAACGATTCTTCTCAGTTGATATTCTCCCCAGCGTCCTCTTGAAGATGTGTTTCTCAAAGATGAAGAAAGTTTGGTAATACCAGTTTGAAGCTGGTTACTCGTTTTTGAAAGTTCTTCCAGATGCTTTTCAAGCCCTCCATAAGCTTTTTCTCTTTTGTTTTCAACCTCGTTGATATATGTTTGAAGATTTTTCAGTTCTTTTTTCATCGGGTCAAGAACATCACCCAGTTTGTTGTTAGCCGTTTTGAAGAAGTTTTCTGTGTTGTTCTGTGTAACATCACTTGCAACAGATTTGAAGATCTTTTCAAGATCATCCTTCGCCTTGCTTAACCAATCAAGATTTTCTATCTTTCCTTCAAGATTTGCTTTTTCTATTTCAAGCTCAGACTTCTGCTTTTTTAGTCTATTAATAAAACCTCTCTGTCTGATGGTGATCAAAATCATAATGAAAAGAACGAACGACAAAACCAAAATAACAATCCATTCAATCAACTGAAGTCCCTCCTTTAAATAATAGTGCGAGAATTTAATACTGCATAAAAACAATAAATAAACTTAGCTTCCGTTTCTATTTTTTCTGTACTCTTTAACATTTTTACACTTCCAGACCAAATGAGGTTGCGAAATAATATTTTGCTGTAATTTGGTGTCATTAGTGATCAATTCAGGTTTTATAATTCCATGTTTGTTAACACTACTAAGGAATTCTATTTCATTTTCTTTATATGGCAAAACTATTTTAGTAGCTTTTTTAACGGATTCTTCGATGTTTAATGCAAAGTTTTTACTTTTGTTTATTATGCTTTTCCCTATTAATGGAATTAATCTATTCTTCATTTCAATAGTATTGATTTTTATATAATCAATATTAATGTTAGTAAAATCAATTCGATTCATAGCGCCAAAAACCAAAAAAGCTAAGCGCACTTTATCTAAATCAAAATTCTCGAGTGAATTAACTATGTTATGAATATCAAATAAATCTCTGCTTGCTCCACGAGCAAAGACAGTTGGCAATTTTGAAGCAAAGAGTTCGTTTTTATTCAATAAAAGTATATTTTCTGCAAAAACTTCAGTAATCTTCTTTGAATCTAGGTGTTCAACATCAAATAAAGGAACCCTCATGGTGTAATTTATGTCAATCTTTAAGTTTCCAATATTTTCCAAAGCACTATTATATCTCAAATAATATGAAGTTAAGGCGTAATCATCTTTTTTCTTCTTATTCTATAATCTTTTTTCTTTATGACGTTTTCAATTTCTGCTTCAATTTTTGGTCTAACAGCAATCAAGTTACTTTTATCACCTATACCTATAGCATTAAAATCAATATCTATAGATAATCTAGGAATTTCGAAATAGAAAAGATTCAATGCAGTACCACCCTTTAGTACTAATTTGTTATTTAAGTATTCATTCTTATTTATATCGTTAAGCAATTCTAATAGTAATAATGTCTTTTCTAATACTTCAGCTCTAAATCCAGTTCTGTTTCAATTTGATTAAGTGTTTCCCTGGAGTACTTCATTGATAAACTTCACCTGCTTCAAGCAAATATTTTGGAAAAGCTAAATTCCACTTTTTTATTATTTTTGCATTAACCCTATTATTTCTGTCAAAATAATGAATATTATTGGGTTTCATTTTAAGCAATTTTTGTAAAATGCTTTTTGATACACCCAACCTTTCCTGATTCAAATCTAAGAAAAACCCAACTTTAGCACAGGTAGTTGAATTATCGAGTAATACTAGATAATCTATAACCTTTGATAGATCAAGAAAATCAAATAATTCTAACGAACGCCATACTTCATCGATCCCACCACAATAGTTTGGTTTATCCAGCATATCAACAAAAGTCCTTTCTTTAGATGTAACAGAGATAAACTCATTTTTTATATTTGCTTTTTCAACAAATATTTTTTCTTTTCCTTTCTTTATCAGATTAATGTTAAAACTAATAGGTTTATAATAAATACCTTTAAAATAAAATGGTTTAATTTTCTTTAAAGTAAAGAAAGTCCTTAAATTTAGGAGAGAGTAAGAAACCCCATAGTATTCCATTGCTGAAGAATAGGATAGTACTGAATCATTCGTTACTTTGCCTGCTATTAAATACGAATTTGGCATGTAATTTTCTTTTTTTAGGCCTAAAGGAACAACACAATATAAATTATTCCGGATTTTTAATATCCTTCCTCTGTTGGAATAATAATTAAGCAATAAGTAGTAATTTTTGGGATCGCTATTTAAGTTTTTTTCGATAAATGTCACAAATTCGTCCTTTGTGAAAACTTCCTTCTTTTGAAAAAAATGTTCTAAATTCATAATAAATCCTCGCAAGTAATTGACAATTTTCTCCAATATATATAATAATATTATATAAAATAGCGATAATTGTCAAGTATAACTGAAACACAATAAATTTTGATCGATTAAGGTTAGTTGACAATATTCAGCGATTTATATAGTAATACTATATAAAACGGATAATATTGTCATATTGGCACTAATAATAATCTTTTGGTATTGAATCATCTGAACAGCGAAATTGATAATTGCTAGTTAGCCTGAGAAATCATATTATTAAGATCGATTACATTCTCTGCCATTTCCTGGAAGGTGCCATCATGAGTGACGATGAAGGCCTGTTCAATTTTGTCAAACATGTACTTCAGGTTCTCAGCGAGCATATTCCTTCGCTCGTCATCAAGATTTACAGTAGGTTCATCGAGGATATAGATATTCACTTTGGACAGAAGATTTGCCAGCGATGTCCTTATAGATATGGCAACACTCACCTGCTCACCACCAGACAAAACAGAAAATTCTCTACGAACACCATCTTCATTTTTTAGAGTAACCAGGTAATCCTGCTCTGAATCCCATTTGATTTCTTCACTTCTACCTGAAATCCTTCGGTAGTTCTCTGTTGCCTTTTGTGATATTACTCTGGTAAACTCCTGGCTGACATATTTTCCCATGGACTTAACTTTTTCTCTGAAGACCTTTGTAAGATTAAGCTTTCTGTTTAATATCCTATTTTTCTCCTCAGCTTGTTTCTTTTTTTCTTCCATGTTTTTCTTTCTGTCAATTTGTTTTTTGATTCCAGACAATTCAGAACCAGCTTTTCCCTTTTCAGCATTTAAATCGATGATTTCTTTGTTCATCTGATTGAGATTTTCTCCAAGTTCTTTAAGTTTCTCTTCAAGTACATCAAGGCTCTGATGACTGCTTACGGATTGTTTTATTTTCTCAATTTTCTCCTTAATTTCTAAGGCTCTTTTTTTGGCCTTTTCTAGCGCTTCTTCATTCTTTTCGAGTTTCTTTGCTTGATCTATATTTTGAATGTAATTTTTATAATCTTTCCTGTACTTATCCAGTTCAGTTTCTTCAGACTTAATGGTTTTCTCAATTTCTTTCAGCTTATCAGGTATTTCTTTCAGTGTTTCAAGCTTCTTTTTGTCTTTTTCAACAGAATCCCTTTTTCCTTCAATTTCATCCCTTTTCTTCTCAATAAGCTGATTGAGTTGTTCTATGAACTTTTCTAATTCCCTGTTTTCCTCTTCAACCTCATCCTTTCTCCTGGATATGTTTTCCATTTTGCTTTTGACACTGGAACTCAAACTAACCTGATTATTCATTTTAGTTTCTAGTTCTTTCTTAATCGTCTTCAATTTTTTGCTGCTGTATTTATCATTGATTACTCCAATGTCTTTCAGTAATTTTTCTTTGGACTCCTTTTCATCTTTAATTTCTTCAAGTTTTTCCTTTGAACTGCGAATCGTATATTGTTTGTTCTGTATTTTCTTTTCTATCTTTTCCTTTTTTTGTTCAACGTCGTCAAGCTCCTTTATTTTTCCTAAAATTGTTTCCAGTTTTCGGTTCAACTCTTCAATAGCGTTATCAAAATATTGTGAGCTTCCACCTTTTCTTTCGATGTTGATACACTTTTCATCAAGAATGGGACACCATCCATCGCCTAGCTGATCCCTGTATTTCTTTTTTTGATCCAGTTGAAGTGAAAACTCGGTTTGTTTCTTCTCCAGCCCTTTTTTCTCTTCGATTCTTTCATTTATCTTTTGTAGTTGATTGGTGAATTTTTCTGCTTCTTTCCTGGCATCTTCCAGGTTTTTCTTGTAATCCTCTTCTTTTGAAATCCTTTCGTTTATGCTTTTTAGCCTGTTATTCAATTCGCTAAGGTCTTCATAGTCATTCTCAAATGCTAACTTCTCCTGTCTGGTTTTCTCCAGCTGTTCATCTATCTTTTTTTGTTCATCCACACACTTTCTGATTTCTTTCTTTTGTTTTTCAATGAGTTCGTTATTTTTTTCCAATTTCTTCTTCTTTTCAGCGATCTGCCCTTCTTTATTCTTAATATCTCCTTCTGCGATTCTTATGTCATTTTTAAGTTTTTCTAGATCCTTTTCAAGGGCCAGTTTTTCATCCATTTTCTTCCTTAATACTTTTTCATTCTCTCTTAGCTGTTTAATCTTCTTATCCAACTCGCTGAATTTTTTATATCCTGCTTCCGCTTTCTTTGTTATTTCTATTGCTTTTCTTGACTCTTCTACCTTTTTGAGGGTTTCTTCAATGTATTCTTCCTGCATGTTCAGATTTCTTTTCTCATGCTCAAGGGTTTGCAGCTGCTTGCTTAGCCAGTCTTTTTCTTTCTGTAATTTTTCTTTTTCTTCATTAAGTTTTTCCTGCGTTTCATTCTTTTTATTGATTTCAGTTGTTAGCTTATCTATTCTTTCAGCCAGTATTTTTTTCTCGTCTTCCAGCCCTTCGTATTCCTTCAGTTGTTCTTCAAAAAAACTTA
>JBNGCV010000085.1:0-5763 GCA_049975465.1 Kosmotogaceae bacterium
GGACGGCTTATTAATTTTACACTTTAGATTTTTACACTTTTACCCTTTACAAAAAGCGTTTCAAAGCGCCGGTCGGGCACGAAGTAGCCCGCAGGCGCGAATGAAACGCGAAAATTATTTAAGTATAAATGCTTTAGAGTAGTAATTGAATGAAGGAATTATTTTACCAAGATAAAACTAGTAAACATATTTATTTATAGTTTTTAATTCTGGATAATCAAAACGAGGATCTTTCGCTTATTTGAGTTACCCTTATATATTCTTGATATTTCTACACATTTGTAGTTTATACTGTCATATAAAGGGTTCTCTTATCATTGACCTCAAAATATCATAATCCACCGAATGTAGTGACAAAATGTCAGGCTTAAAAATTGAGATCCATTATTTATGGGGATTTCCAAATGTCAGCTGTCAAACTCAGGAAAATTTATTATCTGTTATTTACTATGAGGTTCCAGAGTTCTTCACTATCAATATTTTCTGAATTGAATTTTAGTACAATATATCCTTTAATCTGCAACAAATTTTCTTGTCTGTTGTTCAGTTTCATTGTTTTTCCTGACCGTTCATCTTCTATGAAAAACAGTATTTTTTTATCTGGATAGGCGAAATCTGCAACTGAATCTACTCCCAGGTGATTAAGTTTGAAATCCTTTTCTGGTTCAGCCATTCCGTGTTTTTTGATTTCATTGATAAAACGTTGTTCTATTGTAGGTTCATCATCATTTTTTATTGTTTCTTTTCTTGTAGGTTCGAGTTCGTTCTGTTTCATTGTAGATAAATTATCAAGAGTTTCTTCCAGAACCATAATTGCTTCTTTTCTATCAAGGAATGAATGATACGGTTGATTCCAGAAAGAAAGTAGGCACTGGTAGCATGCTTTTTCACAATCACATTGTTTCAAAACCTCGAGAGCATCTTCAATTACCCGTTTCTTATACTGGAAAAGGACTTCCACGTAGCCCGATCCACCGGGAACTGTTTCGAAAAATACTACTCCGCTCAACTCATCTTTTCCAACAATAAAACTGTCTATTTCATTTGAATCAATATCAAGAGCAAGCGAAGCTCCCATTTTAACAGATTCCATGAAATTTATTGCTTGAGAAAGTTCTTCAAAGTGTTCAGCAATTAGAACATCAGAAATAAATTCTGCATGGATAAGATTTCGATAATCCTTGATTTTTCCTATATCAACAGTTTTATTGTGGGCTACTTTCATGTGACGAATGAAATATTCTTTACCTCTATCTGTATCTTCTTCGATATTTCCACATTCGGGACAGATATAAAATCCGTAACCTTCACTGGAAATGGTTTTGTTTGCCCCCGCATTGACGAGTATTACAGTGTCTTTTCTTTGAAAGTTCATCCTAAAGTCTTCATTACTTGCTGAAAATCCTCCAAGATGATCGTATTTAACAGTACCCCGAATATCATAAGATTCTATCTTTCTATGATTTTCGCTATCTCCGGGCTTCCCATCCTGGAGAAGTTTGGGATCTGTTATATGAAACGAAGCTATAGTTTTTTCAGATGGATCATCAAATGTAGGAGTACAGGTTTTTTCTTCTTCTATAAAGTCTCCCTTCAATTTAAATTTCTTTTTGAAGTTTCTTTTCGATTCGGCAGTGTAGAAGTTGTATTTTTCAATTCTGTATTTGTTATTGCTTGCATAAAGGCGGGACATTGGAGCAAATTCTCTCAGTGCGATGTTATAATCTCTGTCTATTTCAACAAAACCCTTGCTCTGTAAACACTTTGCCGTTACGTGACCTCTCGAAAGAGAATAACCGGGAAAGAAACCGTATTTTATTAAGTTGGATATTGTATAGAAGTTAAGAGCATCATTTGATTTTCTTGGGTTCATGAATCCGCTTAGATATTGACTTATATTCATTACTTCGTAATGATCTGATTTCTTCTCACTTTCAGAAAGTCTTTCTTTTTCCTTAATGAGGAAAAGTAGATCATCTTTTATGTGATTAAGTATGTTTTCAAGCTTATCAGGAGCTGCTTTTAGTAAATAATTCTCAATAGATTCTTCCAGAGACTGGCTTAGAATATTTTTCTCAATTTCTGGCCAGTCATTGAAAAAAAGTTTAAGTTCTTCACTCAGTTGAATATGATATTTTTCTATAAGTTCTCTGAAATCAACAGCAAGGTTTTTCTTTCTTTCGAGTTTTTCTGCTGCATCTTTTTTGAGTAAATGAATGGGTTCAAAATATTTGTTTATGTAATCAGGTAAATATTTCTCAAGCAAAGCTTTATCATAATCTGAAGAAACTAATGAATGTAGCTTCGTAGTTATAGCTGAATGCGCATGTTTAGAGATCAAAGGTAGATTGGAAAGGCTGAAAGTAGGCACTTTTATTGCACCTGTTATCATTTCATAGGGTTTATTGAAAAAGTACGAATCGTGGCTGCCTTTGCCGCAATATGTAGTAACGACAGCTATTCTATGACGTCTCCCGGCTCTTCCAGAACGCTGATCATAATTGGCTGGTGTTGGTGGTACATTTTTCATAAGAGCCATGTCGAGTTTACCGATATCTACACCCAGTTCAAGGGTTGGTGTAGCAACTATGCAATTAATAGAGCCTTTTTCGCTTTTAAACTCTTTTTCAATTCTCTCTCTTTCATATCTTCTAACCTGTCCGGAGTGTTCGTAAGCATTAATGGTGGTAATGCGCTGTCCCGAAAGATAACGTTTTACATTGTAATTGGATGTGTCAACAGGAATTTCTTCAATTTTTCCGTCGCAATTATGTTTTGGGCACACCATACATGGAGTTTTTCTGAATGTTTTCATCCCGCATGTTTTGCACTGGTAAAGATGTGGCAGGTCATTTTCACTTTTCCTGTTTTTTCTTATGAAAATTGCTTCAGAATTAATTGCGTATTTCGAATCTTTGCGTTCAACCAGTATGACCTGTTTTGTAAGGTAATCCCATAGTTCTTCGAGAAATTCATCACCATATTCTTTTCTTTCTGGAAAACACTTCTCAAAAAACTTCTGATAATAAGTCTTACCTCTTTTAGAAATCCATGATTTAAGATTGCTTGAGCTGTTATATGGTGAAGAATGTAATGTGTACATTTCAGGGCCAAACCAGGAACTGAACTTAATATATCCTTCTCTTATTCGAATATCGTCTTTTTTCATATCAAGTAATTCGTGAGTGATTCCGGTATTTTTTCTCATGTGATCAATGAAATTCTGGATTATGGCCATAATTTCAGTGTTTTCAACATCAAGTTGTTCGGCCCATGTCTGGACGAAATCGCTTTTACTTTTAATATTTCCATAGTCAATTAAGGCAAGGCCGAGATTTTCCAGACTGCCGGTCTTATATCGCGACATACAAAATTCTTCAATAAGAAACCATTCTATGGAATCTCTGAAATAATCTCTTTGTTTAGCATTTTCTACTTCAAATTGCTTTTCTTCACCACTTTCTCTCATTATTTTTGAAATATCATAGGCAATATCTTTTATCGAAAGCGCTATATTCTCATCAAGAACAGCATAAAGGTGATCCCTGAACTTAAATCTTTTGGATCGTTCTTTAATAAATCCTGCCTGAAAGGCACATTCCTGTCTGTTGTCTGTAAATATGAGGAGCTTTTCAGAATCTTCGGAGACTGAATTAAGCATATTCTGGGCAAGGATCATAATATCCACTGCTTCATTGGAAACAGATCGAATTAGATTTGTTGAGTTGTTTTCACCAATATCAGGTTTTCCTAAGGACACTCCGCATGACAGGCAGTGTAGCCTTGTTTTCTTGGGCAAAACACGCTTTAACTGAACCAGATCATTAGAAGTGCAATTTTCATTCAAACATCTTTTTACCTGTCTGGTGTGTACTGTTCCACACCTTTCACACATCCAGACGTCTTCACCTTCGTAATAAACATCATCAGACGCTATATTATCTGTAAGTACGATCATTGGGCTATCTGTTTCGATTACTTCATCATCTTTGAAAATGGGTCTATAAAAGCTTATATTGTCATGTTGTTCCTGAATTGCTTCGGGTATGACAAAGTAATGCTGTCCGCATCTTGCACAACCATACATATCAAGATAATAGAGCTTTTTTATTTTGTCTCTGTTGTTTATTGATATATGTTTTTTTCCTTTGTTGAATGAGACTTTCAGATTTTGTATTCCCCTAACAAAGTAGTGAATTTTTGGCCTCAATACAGGTTCATCGTCTTTTCTTACGAGCAAACCTGCAAGAAGATAACAATAGATTTCAGCGACAAGTTCTTCTTCGGTTATGTTATTTCTTCCTTCGATCGTTTTCATAACAGAAATTATGTCAGATAACAATGTTGGTTTACTAAGGACTTCCTGTAATTTTCGGACTATTGTATTGTTATTCAGTATTTCAAAAGCATTGTTTTCATTGATAGATTTTCCGGTAAATGTTGAAAGTAAATTATAAAAGTCGCCTCCAGGTGTGCCATGATCAGGTATGTTTGACACTATTTCAACCATTTTTTTTAGAATACTGTTGATATTTTCCGGGGAAACAGGGGTGTATTCTGACTTAACTGGTTGAATATCCACGTATGATTCTGTTACAAGCTTTATGCTGTCTGAGTCGACACCAAATAGTCTTGACCCAAATCGCTTGACAATATCTTCAGGGCTTTCATCTTTCGAAGCAACGGTCGCGGATGTACCAACATAAGTTATTTTTTCGGGGTTTGGTGTAACCAGTTTTAGCCTTCTAAGTAAGCAGGAAACCTCAGAGCCAAGTTCACCCACATAACTGTGCACTTCATCCATTACAACAAATCGAAGATCCGATTCTCTGAATATGTCAAGGTCTTTATTTCTTAGGAGCAGGTATTCAAGCTGAGCATAGTTAGTTAGTAATATTTGTGGAGTATTTTCTCTGATTTCCTGCCTGCTAAGACATTCCTCATATGGTATCAACCTGCCGTTATAGGCGTCTTTAAGCTGATTTTCATTGAATTTTGATGGTACTTTCAACCTTCTTACACCTTCCGGGTAGTTTTCAGGAGTATCACCCGTATATCTGGCAAACGTAACGCCTGTACCCGCAAGAACAGTTCTAAATCTTCTCAACTGGTCATTTACCAGCGCATTCATTGGATAAATGAGAAGTGCAAGCAATTTCTTCTCTTTTTGTTTTCTGGCTTCGTTAACTATTGGAAGAAGAAAGGCTTCTGTCTTTCCTGAACCGGTACCGGTGGAAACGATTGTATGAAATCCATAAATAATGTTTTCAGCGGCTTCTTCCTGATGTTTGTGCAGATTGTCATAAGTGAAGAGTTGCTTCAAGACAGGATCAAGCCCGAGTCTATCCACGAAAGTGTTTATTGTTTCCCCCTTTACAAAGGGCCTGTTTAGATAGATGTAAGGGCCGTTTACAAGCTTAGAGCCATGTATAATATCATACGCAATGAGCTCCTTAACCTGCTCCTTCAATTCCTCATCTGCAATGTTAAGGTTGCTAATTAGAAAATCAGCATAACCTTCAAATGTATTTTTGCTGAAAACAATGGGGTTAATGGACATAATACACCTCTGTATTACCTAAGAATTACTAAAAACAAACATAAAAATTACTCTTTACACAAGATCGGTTTGTATTCTTCAAAGTATTTGAGTGCGAGATCTCTTGATAAATATGTTTCATATTCTTTTTCCTGATTTCTTTTTTCAATGGGGAATGTTGTGAATATGTATTTTAGATCATCATAATTAATGCCGTAGAGATG
>JBNGCV010000086.1:0-5711 GCA_049975465.1 Kosmotogaceae bacterium
GCTCTTACATTAAGCGGTAAGGCAATAACATCAAATTCTTTTCCCAAAACTTTATCGAAATTCGTGAGATTTTCGCAAATAAGAATATTGTTTTTAAAGAGAATCTTATGTATTTCAAAAGGGCTTTGATCTGGTGATGATGAATCAAGACCAATCATTTTTATTTCATTGTCAATAAGAAAATGAGCAAGATCAGGTTCAATAACAGGATTATTAGTGAAATAATCTTCACTGCCAAAATCCTTATCTTTTCCGGTATAAAAAAGAACAATTTTTCCCTTCAGTTCAAGTGATCTGTAGGCGTCTTTCAGCTTAATATTTCTTTCTCCTCTGACATCCAGCGTTACACCTTTACCAATGAATTTTTCTAGAGAAAATTCACTTAGATATTTGTTGCTCATACCAAAATGCATGGGACCATCTATATGGGTGCCGGTATGCATATCAATTTCAAGTCTATGGCTGTTATAGCCGTTTTTTTTATGTTCTCTGTTGTGTATTAGATTTGTTTTTTCATTTCCAGGAAAAACATCCAGATTATCAACAATGGTTCTTGTTAAATCTACATAGTTTGCCATTTATAAAACCTCCATCAAATATCATTAATTATCTTTAGTAATTCGTTCGCAACTTCTTTCTTTGAAAGCTAGGTAGTGTCGATTAAGAAATCAGCATCCAGATCTTTTATCATTTCGTTATATTTTACACCACTCTCAATATCCACGATTTTTTGGCTGTTTCTTTGTCGAAGCCTTCTTAACAATTCTTCTTTTTCACAAATCAATGCTATATGAATAACATCAAATTTATGATCAATAAGCTTATTTCTGATTCTTTCAATTCGTTCTGTTGTAGGAAAGACAAAAGAAATAACTATATTGTTGATATTGTACTTAGTACAATTTGCTGCGCAACAAACAAGATTATCTTGAATAAGATTCAACCATCTTTTAGTAAGCTTATAGGGCACTATTCTTCCTACATCATCACCATCAAAGAATGCAAAATCTTCTTTTATTGTAGTATTTAACTTGTTTATTAGCGAAGTTTTTCCAACACCTGGTGCGGAATTTAACAAAAATACTCTCACTTGCCGTTCTCCTTAAGGGTACTAAAAGTTGATAATTCAAACCATATTCAACTCAATATATTAAATAGAATAAAAAACGTTATGCCTACATAATGTCTAAAAAATAAATCTTTAGTATGAAGGATTTTCGAATATGAAAGCGTAAGAAATACTATTCTTCTGGAATTAATTTAGCCAACCATTCTTTTATTGCAATAGAGACATCCTGTCCTTCTTTGTACCATATTTCTTCGTCTGTGTCAGTTTTAACCATTATTTCACCAAATTCCGTTTTGACATAAGATTCAAGATAATTTCCAAGATATACGTTTGTTATTATCTTTCCATCAATTTGTCCTTTTCCACGTTCGACAATTTTCAATGCTTCGGGCCTACAACCAAGTATGTATTTCTTCTCGAGTGAAATTTCTCTAGCTTTTTGTAAAGTTAATTCGCTATCATTTATGATTATTTTAATTTCATTATCTTCTACAGTTCTAACCTTTACAGGGAAGAAAGCAATCTTACCCATAAAACTCGCTACAAACTTAGAATCAGGATTTTCATACACTTCGAAAGGAGAACCGATTTGCCTTATTTTCCCATCTTTCATGACTACTATTCGATCCGATAATGTCATTGCCTCTGTTCTATCATGAGTAACATAAAGTGCAGTAATACCGATTCTTTTCTGTATTCTTCTAATTTCTACTCTCATCTGCTCTCTTAGAAGTACATCTAAATTGGATAAAGGCTCATCAAATAACAAAACTGAAGGTTCCACTACAAGTGCTCTAGCTAAAGCAACTCTTTGTTGCTGACCTCCTGATAAACTAGATGGGGGCCTGTTTTCAAAACCCTCTAAACCAACTAGTTTAAGTATTGAGCTGATCCTTTCTTTCCTTTTGGATTTTTCCACTTTCCTCATTTTAAGACCATATCCTATGTTGTCTCCTACACTCATATGTGGAAAAAGGCCATAACTTTGAAAAACCATTGCTATATCTCTTTTCCAAGGTGGTATAAAAGTAACATCTTCATCACCTACAGTAATATGTCCTTTAGTAGGCTTCTCAAATCCAGCTATCATTCTTAATGTTGTAGTTTTGCCGCAACCTGATGGACCTAGCAGTGTAACAAATTCGCCGGGCTTTACATTGAAGGTAACATTTTCAGCTGCAATAATATCTTCTCCTCCAAAACCTTTGAATATTTTAGTTATTTTATTAAGAGTAACCTCAACTGATTTCATAATCATATCACCTCGATATTACTGCTTTTTCCATATAAGTGCTCTTTCTCACGAGTAATCTCATCAACCCAAATACTGCGAGAATAAATATTATAAGAGTTGTTGCTAATACACTAGCCAAACCAAACCTTAAGTTTTCTGAAAAATTATAAATAAGAATCGTAATGTGATACCATTTTGCGGAAATCAAGAATATTATTGCGCTTACTGCAGTCATTGATCGAACAAAGGTATAAGAAAGACTTGAGATAAACGCTGGTCTTATCAATGGCAAAACAATTGTTGTAAAAACAGTTTGCGAATCTGCTCCTAGACTCTGTGCTGCTTCTTCTATTGCAGGATCTATCTGTTTCAAGGTTGCAACACCGCTTTCTACTCCTACTGGTAGCTCTCTAATAATATAATTAATCACTATAATTGCTCCTGTACCAACAAGGAGCAGAGGAGCTTTATTAAAGGCAATTATGTAACTTATACCTACCATTGTTCCTGGAATGGCAAAAGGCATAAGTACAGAAGCTTGCAATAATTTTTTCCCTGGGAATTTCTTCCTTACTATTATCATGGCTATTACCATGGCAAGTATTCCAGCTATTGGAGTAGCTACTGAAGCTAAAATGGTCGTGTCTATTAATGCATTTCTTGCTCTTGATAGAGCTTCTGTTATGTTTTTTAATGTAAATGTGTAGTCAATACCCCAATTTTCCACAAAGCAACCTGCTACGATTGTTGAATATAAACCAATTAAAAATGCTGAAATCATTGATATTAGAGAAATAAGAAGAATTTTCATAGGTTTGCTAACTATTTCCACAATTCTAGCGCTTGGTTTTCCTGTGACGGTTACGTATGTTTTTCTGTTTACCCAGTATTTCTGAATAATAAACGCCATTATTGTTGGCATAAGAAGTAAAATTGAAAGAGCAGCACCATTTTGCAATCTATGTAATCCCGTTACTTCAAGATAAGCTTCTACTGAAAGTACTTTGTACTTACCCGCAAGTAACAATGGATTTGCAAAATCTGCAACAGAGTTTGAAAAAACTAGTAACCATGCACTTGCTATTCCTGGAAAAGATAGTGGCAAAGTAATTGTTTTAAAAACCTTCCATCTACTAGCATTGAGATTCATAGATGCTTCTTCGAGAGTTGAGTCGATTGCTTCAAGTACACCACTTAGAACCAAAAACGCAAGAGGGAACATGCCCATAGTTTGCACTAGAATAAGTCCATCTAATCCATAAACATTTACATTTGTAAATCCCAACAGCTGCCTAGTGATAAAACCATTATTACCAAATAACAGAATAATAGAAAGTGTTAGTGCAAATGGTGGGGATATTATGGGTAATGTGGCCATAGTAGAGAAGAATTTCTTTCCCCTAAATTTCATCCTGGTAAGCGAAAACGCAAAGAGAAAACCTATTACAGTTGATGTTGTAGCCGTAAGAATACCCAGTTTTATACTTCCCCATAATGAATCAAGATAATTCTTCGTTGTGAGTATTTGCTTCCATATTTCTAGACTGAATTCTCCATTTTCAATAATAGTGAGTTTGAATGCCTGAAATAGTGGATAAACTACAAATGTACCAACTATTATAAATACGATTATTATTGTAAAACCTAAAACCGGATCTCGCATAAAATTTGTAATCAGAAGAACTGTCAATACTATAGCTATGATTAAAAATGCAAATCCCCATATTAAACTCGAAGTTTCCATCACATTTGAAGCATCATGAAAAACTACAACTGCACCATTAATCATTCCGTATTCGTCACCTAATACGGGAGCAAATGTTAGCAAAAACCTGCTTTCATCAAGTCTTATAATGTCATCGTGTAAATATGTCTCATCATAAAGAGTATTTTCTATACCGTAATTATAAAAATCCTTTTTCTTAATCTCAGAAAAGTATTCAGCATTCTCAGCGTTTTGATAAAAATATTCAGGTTCCTGACCAAAAGCTTCAAATCCTTCTATATAAGTAACCTGGACATCTGGGAATTTATTTCCCATTTCATTCAGCCATTGTTCAATATTACTATCAGGAACAGATGTAGAAATCAAATCTGAAATTTCGATGATTCTTTCTTTGGTTGATTTTTCAAATTCATTGTCTATACTGCTAAAAATCCAGAATATCAAAATGCTGAGAAGACCAATAGTAATAAATACTTTAAAGAATTTCGCCTTCACAATATGGTGCACCTCCGGCGATAATAATGATTTAACCAATAATAAAAAGTTCTAACTTATTTCTTGTAGATAATTAAATCCCTGCACTACGTTTTGATAGTGCAGGGCTGGTGATAATTGTTTAATTACTACTGACCAATTTCAGAATTCCATCTTTCTAATAGTCTCTCTCTGTTTTCAGCATCCCATACAAAATCTTGTTCTATAGTGTTAATCTCATCTAATGGAATTTCCACTTTGTCTTTAGGTGCTTCTGGTGATAATGGAATTACAAACCATTTTGAAATTATCTCTTGCGCGTCTTCACCTAGAACAAAGTTATAAAGTTTCTTTGCTTCTAATGGTTCTTTACCGCCTTTTATCAGTGACATTGAAGCAATTTCAAAACCTGTACCTTCTTCAGGTATTGTTATTTCAATTGGTGCACCATTTTTCTGAAGTCTGATTAGATCATGCAAATAACCAATAGCAATTGGAGTTTCACCAATAGCCGCGTCCTTTCCTCCTGCTGAACCTGATCTAGTGTACATATTTACATTTTTGTCGAGGTGTTCTAAAAAATTGAATGTCAGATCTTCATCTTCACCAAAAAGATGCAGTATTGTTGTAATTACATTGTATGCAGTTCCTGATGTATTAGGATTCGCTACCCGAACCATGCCTCTGTATCGGGAATCAATAATATCAAACCATCCTTTTGGAGCTTCTATACCCAGTTCTTCCGCTCTATTTGTGTTAGTACAGAAAGCTAACGGACCTACATAGAGCCCTACCCAGTAGAATTCAGGATCGCGATATCTAGCAGGAATATCTAGTGCTAATGGAGATCTATAGGGCGTGGTTAGATCCTTCAGTTTCGCTTCAATGTGACCCAGTCCAACTCCACCTACCCATATAGATGCTTGAGGATTTTCCCTTTCAGCTTCCAACCTTGCTACAGTTTCACCTGTTGATAATCTTACCCATTCAACATTAATACCTGTTTGTTCTTCAAATAGGTCAAATAACTCTTTGGCTAAAGGTTCTTCCAGCGTTGTATAAGCCTTAACTAAATCAGCAGAAAACAAAGCTACAGCGAATAACAATACCAAAGTAAAAACAAGAACTTTTTTCATATAAACCCCTCCTTTTTGAAGTAAGGAAACTGTTAATAAATAAAATTATACCAAAGCAATGTCATTAAAATC
>JBNGCV010000087.1:0-4433 GCA_049975465.1 Kosmotogaceae bacterium
TAACAGAAACATGAGACAGACAAACGATAACAGACGCTGCTGGTAATTATAAACTGAACTTAAATACAGTTATCTGCGGGAGCTTATTAGGGCTCCCGTTTTTTTGTTTAATATGCAACAATGCTATAATTTCAGTGTTTTACATTATTTGCTGTGATTAAATTAAGCTTAAATAAATCATAGGAGAGTGATCATCATTAATCCAAACACAAGGGTACTGAACCGCTTAATGGGAAAGAGTGTAGATAAGCCACCTAATTTGAATATTATTATGGCATTTGCAGCTAAATATATTGGAGTAAATTACAAAAAGTATGTAACTGATTATAGATATCTTGTGGATGGAAACATTAGGTGCTGCGAAGATTTTGGAATAGATATGGTAAGTGCTATTTCAGATCCTGTAAGGGAAACCTACGATCTTGGAGCAAACGTTACTCTTCCTGAAGATGATGTTCCTTATTGCGCTGATCCCATTCTTAAAGATTACTCAGGTCTTAGAAAACTTGAAGTTGTTAAACCAGAAAATGGCAAAAGAATGTATGACAGAATAAAGGCGATTAGACTGTATAAAGAGAAAGTAGTCGATTATTATCCTGTTCTTGGATGGATTGAAGGTCCCATGGCACTGGCAAGCAATCTTAGGGGAGTCATCAAAGTTATGGAAGATTTCTATGAAGCTCCTGATTTATTGAGTAATTTACTTGAATTCTGCTACAGGCAACAGGTCTTGTTTGCAAAAGCCCAGGTAAATGCAGGAGCAGATTTCATAGGAATAGGAGATGCCGTTTGTTCTTTAATAGGACCCAACCGTTACAAAAAATACGCGTTACCCTGGGAAAAGAAAATTATAGAAGAAGTACATGATCTAGGGGCAAAGGTAAAACTACATATTTGTGGTGATGTAACACCTTTACTTGAACTCCTGCCCGAAACTAAAGCAGATATTATCGACGTTGACTGGATGGTGAACTTCAAAGATGCTGCTGAAGTATTTAATGGTAAATGTTCTCTGTGTGGAAACTTTTACCCCGTTAGGGTTCTGCGAAATGGAACTCCTGATCAAATTAGATTAGCAACAAAAGAATGTGTGAAAATGGGGGATGCAACAACCTTCATAGCTGCAGGATGCGAAGTACCAAAAGAAACACCTGAAGAAAACCTTTTAGCAGTTAAAGATGCATTAGAAGAATTAAAATCATAATTTTCAATATCACGCTTTCCTATTTCATAGACCCTCACCAATCCTTAACTATAGGGTTTTCAGATAATATAATAAGTACATAATTTATGTTTAAGAGGGGAGTGGGTCGGGATGTCAGGATCAATAAAGGTTTTTCTTACTATATTTATACTGGTTTTTGTCTTCGCTGGAGCCCTGGTTGTTTTTTTAGTGGTTTCAAATCCATATCTTGGGGAAAGCGAGCAATACACCATACAGAGCGCTTTAATAAAGCAGGAAATGGACGAAAATGGAACGTTTCATGTCCACGAGACTATTGATTACGAAATGACTGACAATTTTAGAGGTTTATACAGAAATCTTCCTGCGGGGAGATATGTAGAGATTTCAGATATTGAGATCTGGACCGAAGGCAGAGAAGCCCAACATATAGAATTTCTGGATAAGGATAACGATTCCTTTGAAGCCAGAATATGGCTTGTTCCTTATAACTCCAGTAGAAAGTTAAGCCCAAATGAAGTGAAAAATATTACTCTGCATATAACATATAAAGCCAGGTATGTTCTTGAGGTAGGTAAGGACACATCACAAATATTACGACAGTTCTGGGGCGACGGCTGGGATTCAGTCGCAAGAAATATAACAGGCATTTTTGTTTTTCCAGATACTGTTGACATAGAAGAGGTTTATTTACATCCACCAGCAGAAGTTACAGAAAACGGTAACACACTGGAAATCTTTGTTGAAAAACTTCCACCCAACACCTTTGCTGAAGCAAGAGTAATTTTGAACGGCGAAACAGATGTGGCTTATGCTGCAAAAAATAACGAATTATCACTTACTGAGGTTAACAAAATAGAAAATCGATACGCAACCATGTTGGTTTTGAAGAAAACGTTACCTTATGTTCTACTTGGCATTGTTGTTGTTTTGCTTATTATCATTTATATCCGCTATGGTAGGGAACCAAAGGTATCTTACGATGCAGATTATGAAAGAGAAATCCCCTACGATGACCCTCCCGATGTTGTGAACAGTATAGTTAAACATTTCTCAAGGGGAGTAGATGACGATGGGATTTCTGCAACACTTATGTCACTGTATAAAAAGGATTATATTGACATAAAAGGCGATAAGAAGAACCCGATTATAGTAATTACTCAAGACAAAAACACAGATTCTCTAAGTTCCACAGAGCGAGCTCTGCTTGAAGTTCTGGACACGGGAGCAACAAAAGGAAAATTTGATTTTAAAAAAATCAAGAAACTGGTGAAAAAAGACAGAAAATTGGCCATAAAATTCAACAACAAGATGAATAGCTACAAAAGCGAAGTCACCAAACAGGCAAAGAGTAAAAATTATACTGTTTACAAAGGCAATGTTTATGCTAAATTAGTAGCGGCACTTGCGATTGTGGTAGGAGGAGTAATATTTCCTCTCTGGATTTCCAGCCCACCAACAAGAATGCTTATTCAAAATGCTTTGATCATGATCCCAGTGGCATGGATATTTGGAGCAGTGATATTTTTGTTTCCAAAGGTTGTTTTTGCCCGACGGACCAAGGAAGGTACCATATATCACAAAAAATGGATGGCGCTGAAAGAATTCCTCGAAGATTATTCATTGATTTCAGAAAGACCACCGGAATCTATCATTCTATGGGAAGACTACCTGATCTATGGGACTGCCCTCGGTATAGCTGATAAAGTTGAGAAGGCATTACAAAAGCTTGTTCCAGAAAATGTCTGGATTGAAGACTCGAGACATTCTAACATGTACAGGGCTTCTAGTTTCATTGGAGCAGCGTCCATAGGAAGTATTGCATCTACTGCAGCGTCAACTGCCTATTCATCAAGCTCTTCAGGTTCCGGTTCATTTGGATCCGGTGGAGCCGGTGGTGGCTCTGGCGGTGGAGGTGGCGGGGCTTTCTAAAATCGCCATTAAATACTCTCCGTTTGTTAATGAACTCAATGGACTGTATAATCATAGTAAAGAACAAGACAAGCTAAATCTTAGCAA
This sequence comes from Kosmotogaceae bacterium, assembly GCA_049975465.1. Classification (GTDB taxonomy): domain Bacteria; phylum Thermotogota; class Thermotogae; order Petrotogales; family Kosmotogaceae; genus JASMTM01. The sequence continues at coordinate 3,203 of JBNGCV010000087.1, forward strand.
AAAGGATGGAGATAATTATGATTGGAGTAATTGTTGATTCAGGAACGGATATTCCAGAAGATGCAGCAAAGAAGGACTATGTTGAAATTGTTCCTTTAAGGGTCATAACTGATAACGGTGAATACAGAGATAACATCGACATTTCTACAGAAGATTTGATTGAATATATGGAAAATAAAATTCCTAAAACGTCTCTTCCCACCAACGAAGATATTACAAACGCATACTCCCGATTGTATGAGAAGGGTTGCAGAGAAATTATATGTATAAATATTTCTAGCGGATTGAGCGGTACATCAAATTTTATGCAGGTTGTAGCAGAATCATTTAAGAAAGAGCACGATGACTTACGTATAGAATTCGTTGATACAAAGAGCATTTCAATAGGTTCAGGTTTAATAGCAAAAAAGATCGTTGACGATATTGATTCAGGAAAGAGTTTTGATATTATTCTCAGCTCAGCAAGAATTTGTGTCAACAGTAAAGTAAAGGTTTTTTTCACTATTCCAACTCTGAAATATCTCAAAGCCGGAGGCAGAATAGGTAAAGTATCAGGAACTATTGGCGATTTCTTAAATATTAAACCAGTAATCACAGTTGGAAATGATGGAATATACCATACCGTAGAAAAGAAAAGGGGTATGAAACGTACTGTAAGTATTATGTTTGAAAAAATGATGGAATTCTTAGCGGATAAAAAAGCCCAGTACGTTGCTGTGTATTCATCTGATAAAAGTGAAAGCACTTTAGAGCACGCAAAAAACCTTATTGAAAAATTTAAAGAAAAGGGATTTAAAGATATTCTTACAGGAACCATTTCCCAATCACTTGTTGTGCATACAGGCAAAGGTTTAGTTGGTATAGCAGCGCTTGTACGTTGATTTATTTAGATCCCAACGGTTCAGAAAAGGCAAATCAGCTGATTTGCCTTTTTTTATTTGATATTTCTGTCTTCTTCAACTGCATTATAGAGTTCATGTCCACATTCTTCACATTCTCTGTCATACCAGGAAAAAGGTGTACCGCACTGTGGGCAAGTCCAGCGATTTTTCTGGGTTTCAAGCCATTTTTCCAATCCCACTTCCTTTAAATGATCAAGATTTTTAAGAACAACTGAATGGTGTGGATTATCATCGTTTTTGAATGTTCTTAGCTTTTCACATGGATATTCATCGCACTCAAAACAAAACTCTACATGGTGGTCAAGAGCACATTGTTTCAATCCACAGTT
>JBNGCV010000087.1:4533-5696 GCA_049975465.1 Kosmotogaceae bacterium
AGGTTAAAGATTCTCAGACAGCTTCCTGGAGGTGCTCAGGCAGGTTTTTTGGTAGATACATTGAAGCTTTTTGATAAGCGAGTTATTGAAAAATGTGCCCAACTTAAAAAAATGAAGTTCATATGGAGCGCTGTTTTTCAACCGCCGGTTGTGTTTCATACCAGATCAAACAAAAGAAGTGGATTGTTCAAAGTAATAGATGAACCCATAATGAAAAATTTGAAACTTCGAAAGCCTAAGGACTGGTATGTGTTGCCAATATTTGTTGGAAAGAAATTGATCTATGTAGTTACATATAAAGATTACCTTGCGCACACAGCAGGACTCTGCAATTTGTTCGAACTGGGAGATCTTGAAAGGCTCAAGAATATTAAGGCTCAGGCTATCTACTTTTTTGGTATGGAAAACGAATTCTTTAATAATGAAGAAGAGGCTAATGGAATAATTTATAAAGAAGAAGATGGAACATATATCGGTTTGGTTGGCAGATACGATTACACGGATTACTTTGGATATATGAAGAAAGTTATTCTCACTCTTCACAATTTGATTGTCATAGATGAAGGACATTTACCCGTTCACGGGGCGCTGGCGAAGATAAAACTCAAGAATGAAAAACTGTTCAGTGTTATGATCATGGGCGATAGCGGAGCTGGAAAATCTGAGACTATCGATGCGTTGAACAGGCTTGGTGAACACGTTTCTGATGTAGAAATTGTAATAGACGATATGGGATCACTGGAGGTTATTGAAGATAAAATTGTTGCCTTTGGAACAGAAACAGGTGCATTTGTCAGGCTTGATGATTTAGAGCCAGGATACGCATACTCAGCGATGGATAGAAGTATTTTTATGAACCCTGAAGAACACAACGCCCGGGTTATAGTACCTTATTCAAATTACGAGGAAATTATTAAACCAACAAAAGTTGACCTTTTTCTTTACGCAAATAATTATGAAAAGAAAGGTAAAGATCAAAAAGCGCTCTCTTCTTTTGATTCAGAAAAAGAGGCGTACGATGTGCTTTCCAGTGGAATTAGGAAGGCAAAGGGTACAACTTCCGAAGAAGGTTTGACAAGAAGTTATTTTGCAAATCCCTTCGGCGCGGTACAGAGAAAAGAGGTACACGAAGAAATTGCTAAACATTTCATTCACAAAATGTT
>JBNGCV010000088.1:0-5685 GCA_049975465.1 Kosmotogaceae bacterium
GAATCACTGTGCGCCTTACTCCGGAATCACTGTGCGGCATCAAGCGGATTTTGCATTTATGTTCGAAATATGATTTTGCTGTTATTCATAAATATGCCAGTGAGAGAATTTTACTGCGTAGCGAGAAAGAAACATCCAAAGCCCTCCGCTGAAATAAATCATTATTGAAAGGGCTATAGTCAGTCTTTTTACAAGGGTATTTCGGATTTTTAGAAAATTGTAAGTTATGAGTGTCAATAAAACACCTAGCACAGGAAGAAGGTATCTGCCTGTCACACCATAATGCTGAAAACCAAATTCAAGGTCGGTTTTATAGTTCCACATAAAGACATAACCACAATAACTTATTAAAACAAATAAAAGTAATGTATTGATCTTATCCTGCGGTTTCCAGTATCGGAATAAACAAATGAATCCCCAAAGTGTTAAGACTGTGTGAAGACCCACAGCAAACATTGGAACAAAGGTATTATGTGAGAGAATGCCCCAAATGGATTCAGCCATTTTAAAAATCCAATATTGAAAAGCATATTGAATTGGATTTTGGACGATATCTCGCCGTTCCCAAAGTACCCTGATGCTGATAGGTTCATAAAAGTCCCGTCTATAGGTGTATGTACTGCAATTTTCCGCAGGTTTGATTTGACTGCATAGGGGAGTTGTTCGAGAATAACGAATAAAATTAACGCCATACAAACCTAAGAAAAAGCCCAGAGATATTAAAAGCACTAATGCAAATACAATATTTTTCTTTGTTATTTTGATTTTTATGTCTCGGAAATTTCGGATAACGTAAAATAACCAGGCAAGAAAGATGATTAATGTCAGTAATAAGATTTGTTCTTTTGCGAGCGCTCCAATAACGATCCACATCCCAGTGAGTGCAGTGTGTTTAATGAAATTTTTTCCTTTGTAAACAGAGACTAAATGATAAATGGCTGCCATTGCACCAAGATTCATTAAGTTATCGTAACTGTTTCCCCCACTAGTAAATACAAACATTAATGTGTTGGATAGGAGAAAGGCAGTTAAGATGCCTGCATATGGGTTGTCAGCAACTTTGGAGGCAGTTTTATAACAATAAAAGACTGTGATGGTAGAAATTACAGCGGAAATCACGCGCCACAGCATCACAACACGAATTGGAGGATTATTGGGGAATATCCCACGATAAATTTTTGCCACAGCACCATTAATCCAATAGTAGAGATAGGGGCGGCCTGTAAAAAATCTGTGACCTGCACTCATATCTTCTTCTGGGATTCCCCAAGTTTCTGAAAACTTTTGCGAATAATACTGATGAGCAGATTGATCTGGCTGACCGGCTGTGTACGCCATTAATATCCCAAAAATCAGAAAATATAATAACACCAGCACAAGTAATATTTTATGCAATGGAATTGATTTGATCTTCATTTGCTTGGTAAGGGTCATTAGTTTTCCATTTCTTTAGGCAATTCATCTTTTGGATAGCTAATAATTTGTTCAGTAAGACCAAAAAAGAAAACGGATAAATAAAATGAACTAAGTAGTACGCCACCTGATTTTAAAGCAAAAAACCATGCTTTCCGCCAGGGTATTTTTATTGGATTTCCTTGTTCAAAACCCTCATTCACAATCACTTCAGAGTTAAATCTTTCTTCCGCGTCTTGATCGAAATAAACAACTGAAGGGATGTCGTTTATAGCAACATAGAAACGTCCATCTGGCGGCGTTGATTTGATTATGAATTTCACTCGAGGAACAATCCACCATCGTGGAGATCGGCGAACCAGGTTGACTAAATCCCCATTTATGCACGTTCCAGAATTGATAGTGAACGGATATCTTGATAAACCAAAACTATGTAAAGAATATTGACGATTTGTATTTGGATCCACAATATCATCTATGATCAAATTGCCAACATTTTCTTCAGCATCAAAACAGATTTCAACCTTGTGAATGATCGGCATTGCCCAATAGTGGTCTGCACCAATAGAGAAACTTATTGTTAGGATAATGAACATTAAACCAATGAACACCCATGTTTTCAATTCTTTGAATTTCTCAAAATACGGCAAGATAAATGCTTTATTGGCAAAGAATGCAAACAAAGAAATTATAGCCACTACGAGAATAAAAATTGCGACTTGTTTTGAGGTGTCATTTTCATAAAAAGAGGTGAGATTCAACAATATTAATCCAGCAAGACATGCACCAACAACAATTGATAGGATGATGTTTGTTATTGTTATCGATTTTTTTGATAATCTAGTTAACATTCAAATCTTTTCCATTAGCTTGGGTGTTTTGAGGTGAAAGGTTAACTACTATTTCTCCCCCATGTGCTATAGTTAGGTTTGGGTTGAAACATGGATCATCCATAAAATATCTTTTCCATTTTTGGTACAACAAAGCAGCGCTTTTTAGAAAATGATTTTGGTCAGTTTCTTTTCGTACACTATTGTATTCTTTATCATCCTGAATGTAAAGTTTCACAGAAGGGCAAAGAACGTTTCTCAAGCCTGCTTCTTTGAACTTCAGGCAGATATCAATTGTCCAGGCGCTTGGGAGCGCATAAGCCTGGTCGAAGCTTTCAACCGAAAGGAAATGTGATCTCTTGACTAAAATGCATTTTTCCGAGAACGCTGAATAGCCCTTTCGCAGTTTTCCCCAGCCAAAGTAGCCGATAAATTCTTCAGGTTTTCCTTGAAATAAATGGTTGATTTTATTATCAGGTGTCAGGATGAGCCCGTTGGAAAACACCTCTCTTTTGTGATTCAATAGTTTAGGCGCAACAGCGCCCACTTCTTTTTGCATTGCCTGGCTGATTAAGGTGGTCAACCAGCCTGGTGAAAAACCTGAGAGGTCCGGGCTTAAAATGCCAACAAAATCAATGGACATTTCATGGATGATTTGGTTGATCGTATGGGCGGTGGATTTGCCCTCAGGGATTTGATAGCTTGAAAGACGATCATCAAATTCCCGCATATTGAATCTTGATTTTTCTAGATTGTCAGAGTGGTCAACGATGATGACCTGATAATTTTGATAGGATGTGTTTTCTGAAATCTCTTTGAACCAGTTTTCATCCAATCCCGGTCCATAAGCAGCGGGTAGGATAAGCGCAATACTGGGTTCAGGCTTTGGAATAGCATAATTAATCCTGTAGCCAGCAGATTTTTCGAGGAATTCAGCCTTCCCATCGACAGCTTGTCTCTCCAGGTGTTCATTGATTGCACGTTCACCAGCCTGGACTGCATAGGGTTTGATATTTAGGCTTTCAGCCACACTGTGTTTTGAGATGCGCCAGTGGTATAAGATCTTTGGGATATGATGGATTTGTCCGGGTTCGATTTGTTCGAGCGCCCTCAAAAGCAGGTCGTAATCCTGTGAGCCTTCCAGTCCCAACCTGAATCCCCCAATTTTGCGAAGGATATCTGCTCTATAGACACCCAGATGCGAGATCATGTTTTGACTGAGAAGAAGCTCATAATCGAAGTCTGGTTTGAAGTATGGATCCAGGCGTTTTCCGCGCTTTGTGATCTTATCCTCGTCGGAATAAATGATACGGCAATCCGGGTCTTCGTTGATTGCACGGGCGACATGGAAGAGGGCTGATGGATGCAGTTTGTCATCATGGTCCAGGAGTGCAATGTAATCACCTGTTGCAAGGGATAAGGCAGAATTGCTGCACGCCGATATATGCCCGTTCTCTTCACGAATAACAAATTTGATCCTTTGGTCTTCAAGGGCGAATTCTTCAATTAGATTTGGGATGCGAAGGTCGGATGACGCATCATCAGCAATACACAGCTCCCAGTGTGGGTAAACCTGGTCTTTTACGGATTGTATTGCCGCTTCAAAGAAGGATATTTCAGGATTGTAAACAGGCATGACAATTGAAATGAGGGGTTTATTTTCCATTGCATAGATTTCGAATTCAATTTGCTCGCGCACATCTTCAGACAATGTGTCAAAGGTCTTGATCCATCGATTGTAGTAAATATTGAGCAGTTGAAAATTCTTCAAAATCCGACGAATGATTGCATTCGTCAATCGATATATCCGGCTGTCTTCGGGGGCAACTTTGAAATAGGCGTTCTTTAATTTCTGGTAGATGCTTGCCGGTTTCAGAAAATGCCTGATTTTTGAAATGAGTTTCATGACTTGATAAGAGCCTTTGGGTTTATAAATGCTGCGGTCAGATAAACCAGCTTGAGAAGACCTCTTGATATTTTAGCAGAATTGTAATTGGACCACCAATGAAGAACAAACCAAGGGTGAAACCAAGAAAAAGTAAGCGGAGTAATCGAACGGGAATATTCTTGGCGATTAATGTGAACAGGACGAAAATTGGACCAATCACCGGGAAAATGTACCGTCCTTGAAAGCCGATATGTATAAAACCATATACCAGTTCATTAATGTAATTCGAGTAAAGCAGCACAAGGGCATAAAAGATGCTGATGCCAACCAGACTGTAAGTCAATTCTGATCTGGGTTTTAGAAAAAACAATCCTATCAGGGCTGTGCTGTAAAAAAGGATCTTGTAATAGCGAACAAGCTCAAGGGGGAAATAGGATTGATGACCAATCATGCCAAATGTTCGCAGAAGCATGTTGTGTACCCATGTATTTACAGCATAAGAAAAGGGATTGGGGAAACCTTTTTCGATGCTCTCTCGTATTGTCAATTTCGGTTTGATCGCTTTTTCCTGGTAACGCTGTTCAAGGGGACTGAGCGCACATTGAGATTCGAGAAGGATTTCCTCACACTCCGGGAGAAGACCTTCGTAGCGGATCAGGTTGATGCCGTAAATCAAAAAGTTCCCTGTAAATAATGTGAAAAGCACCAGGAGAAGAAGCAGTGTTTTTATGCCGTCAAAGTGTACAGGGAAAACCTCTTTGCGATGAAGGATGGCGTAAATGAGCCAGGCAATACCCATCGCCAGAGCCAAAGGAAGGATGGTGTACTTAACCAGGGTACCCAGGGAAATAAAAATCATCCAAGATGCACTATTGAATAAAAAATCTTCCCGGGTGAATACCCGGGTGAAAAAAAGAAGTCCAGTCATGGTCAACAGGTTGGCGAGATTATCATAATTAACGCCAGCAGCTAAGAAAACGAACATAAGTGTGTTGGTCAACAAGAGAACGGGGATGAGCTGCCACCATGAGTTTTTGATGATCTCCTTAGACAGCAGGAAACAAAACAGGACGGTTCCTGCGGCAAAAATGACGTTGATGAGGCGTAAGATCACCAATGTTTGCCAATCAGTCGCCCCAGGGTTAATGAGGTCGATCAGGTTTATTATGCGGCCATTTATCCAATAATACAAAAATGGATTTTGTTCAATGTAGATTCCTAAACCGAAAGTATCCACATTGTCAGGAGGGAGACCCCATGTGCTGGCGAAATACCTGGAGAAAGCGTAGTGTGCAGGTTCATCGGGAATGATCCCAGGCTTGAGATTCAATGCCATATAAGCTGAGAACCAAAGAAAAATCAGCAACATAATGACCAGGGTGATACCTGGTCCCTTTATATTTATGGTTTGAGAAATCTTTTTGTTGATCATAAAGTAATTTGCGTTTAAATTAAATTTTCAATTTCCGAACGGATCAAGTAAGAACTGCTCAAATTATATCATCTCTAATATTCAAATATTCTCTGTTGAGGATCTTCACATATGCGCTGTAT
>JBNGCV010000089.1:0-5606 GCA_049975465.1 Kosmotogaceae bacterium
TGGCCGATGCCATTCTCGACCGGCTTGTTCATAATGCTCATCGCATCCAATTGCAGGGTGAATCACAGCGAAAAATCCGTGCTGAGCGCACCATGTCGTCCACTTGATGTACAATATATTGACCAGTTTTGTTATTCCGTTATGGTGGTCGATTATTTCCGGAATCACTGGACGGTTTCATCGGAATATGCAAAAATTTTCATCACCCTGTATTTCTGATTTTAACATCAATTAAAGATTTATTTTTCAAGAAGATTAATTACATATCGGAATTTTCCTGCTTCAGTTGTTTTAATCTCATCAACAAATTCAAAATGAGCTTGCCATTCTTTACTGTAATCTCTAATCATATCTGTAACCATCGAAAGCTGTGTCTTATCAAAATTTTCTCCAGGAACAATCTTTATAGTAAGATTTTTAAGGTCGGTTTGAATCACCTGAAACTTCTTTATATTATCCAAATCTCGCATAAGGATGTCAAAGAAAGTTCCATGAATAAATTTTCCTTCTGGCGTCTGTAACATTTGATCTTGACGTCCTATTAGTTCCGTTAGGATGTGCGTCCCATCAGGTTTGATTTTCACTGTTCCGATATCCCCCGTATCATATCGAATAAATGGGAAAGCTTTATTGAACAAACTTGTTGCAATGATTCGCCCAGTACCTTTCGTTAATTGTTTTCCATCTTTATCAACAATCTCCATGACCGCTCGTTCAGTATCAATCCTCATTCCTGAATGATCCAGTAATTCAAAAGCTGAAACACCACCGTCATTCAAGCCGTATCCATCATAAACCTGGCAATCAAAAATCTTTCCAATCTTTTGACGCTGGTGGGGAAATAATTTTTCGGCAGTTGTGAAAACTGCATTTGGCGAATAGATAGATAGGTTGCGTTCTTCCAACCATTGCGCAAACAAATAAATGCTTGTAGGTAATCCTCTAATGAATTTCGGCTTGATTTTATTAATAGTAATCCAGTATTTTGTAAGACTCTTCTCATCCATTGCATAGGATGAAAGTTTCTTGATATTTCTTGTTGTTTCGTGAAATTTCTTAATCAATTTATTCTTATAATTTAGTCCAAGTGCTATCCCCGCAAGAAAGATCATCTTATCACCAAGTTCATACCCAGCAATAGACCATCCACGATAAACAAGACACCCACCCAATAAACGATCATATTTTGAAAATCGATATTTTAGTGGGACCCCGGTTGAGCCGCTGGTTCGATTATCAAAATATTTCTGATCAGACAAGTTTTTTGGAGTGAAATCCTCAAAATTATCTCTAATTTCTTGTTTCGTCAATATCGGCAGATTTTCTAGATCTTTTCGGGTTTTTATGTCTTTTGGGTGTATTCTAAGATCATCGAATAAATGATTGTAGTACGGAACATTTGCATAGGCGTATGACACCGACTTTTGTAATTGAATATTTTGCTCTTCAATCAGGAGACCATAGTCTTTGGAAAAATCATACATCAAATCTTGGTATAATCGAAGGAAACGATTGTCAAATGCACGATGCGTCAGTATAAATAGATTTTTACGAAACTTCATCTAGCTCCCGTTTTCCTGACAAATAATGGTATCATCTATTGATTGTTCCAATTAGAAGGTGTCGAAATAGTAGGACGAGCTACAATAATAATCTTAATTGCAATTCTACATATTTCTAAAGAATTTCCTATTATAAATAACTTGTGAAAAAATCTTCATATTAACAAATGAAAAATAAAAATATTCTTTTTATCACACATACTTATACCACATTTCAAAAGACCCAAATTGAAAGTGTCTCAAAATATTTCAATAAGGTTTTTGTACTTGTTAGGTATAAACCCATTGCGGAAATTTCTCGCATTCTACCCATCAGATCCCTTAGATACCACACAAAACAAGCAGCAATAAACCTGAAAAATAAACCGGAAAATGTAACCGTTTATCCGATCCCAATATTATATTTTCCCTGGAAAAGAAGTTATCTAAAACTTGGTGATCGGCTGCTTAGAAAATCAAGAAGAATCATTAAGGAAAAAGGGCTTGAATTCGATATAATTCATGCACATTACACCTGGACCTCTGGCTATATAGCCACAAAATTAAAAGAGGAATATGATAAACCAGTTATTATTACTAACCACAGCACACATCAACTTACAAAATATATATCTAGAAATTCGATCTGGAAACAGAAAATTTCTCAAACTATAAGAGACGCAGATTACATATTTGTAGTGAATAGTTTTATGAAACAAAGAATCCTTGAAATTCATAGTCAGGCCCAGGTAGACATAACTCCCGTTGGTTATGATCAAGATATTTTTTTTACCATTAGAAAAAATGAGGCAAGGAAAGCACTATCACTGCCATTGGGGGACCCTATCATCATAAACATCAGCCGTTTGGACAAAAACAAGAATTTACCTTTATTTATTAAAGGGATATCAGAGCTAAGAAAAAGATATCAAAATTTACTGGGCATAATTATTGGAGATGGACCTGACTATAACAAATTACAGATGCTGATAACCAATTTAAAAGTTGGAAATAATATTAAATTGTTAGGGATGATCCCACATAAAGACATTAATTTATGGATAAATGCATCCGATTTTGTCGCATTAACAAGTTTTAGCGAAGGATCACCAACAGTGATGTATGAGTCTCTTGCCTGTGGTAAACCCTTTTTAGGAAGTGCAGTCGGCGGCATTCCAGAAATCATTAACCAAGAATATTTTGGATGTACGTTTGATCCCTATAATCTAAAAGATTTTGTCAATAAAATGGATTATATGCTTGGAAAAGATTGGGAGTATCAAAAAATCCAATCTTATGGCGCAAATTTCTCACAAGGAAATATATCTAAAGACATTAAGATCATCTATGAGAAATTGCTGTTTAATTACAATAAATGAATTTTTGAAATGTAAACAATTCATTGGTATGAAATTTTATTTATTCAAACATGTCTTTATAAAGGTTCACATAATCTTTTTCCATTCTTTCCAATGAAAACCGCTCCATTACACGTTCTTTCCCTTTTGCACCCATCTTTTGTGCTTCTTGTGGGTTCTCAAACAAATAAATTACTTTATTACTAATTGATTCAGGAAAACCGGGAGGAATCAAAAAACCTGTTTCCTTATCTAGAATAACTTCCAAGTTTCCGCCACATTTTGATGCAATTACTGGCTTTGACAAAGCCATGTACTCTAGAAGGGCATTTGACGTTCCTTCCCCTTTGTAAGTTGAACTTGTTGCAAGAATTCCAATTTGACTTGCACCGATTATCGGTTCTGGTTTCTTGCAATCGGTAATTATACGTACATGTTCAGCAATTTTTAGTTCATCGATGACTTTTTCCACATTGCTTAACGTTCCATAATCATGACCAACCAAAATCAGTTTTGTATTTGGAAAACGCTTTAAGATATCGGGCATGCCAAGCAATACGCTTTTGTGATCTTTTTCATCTCTAAAATTCGCCACCATGCATAATGTCTGTCCTTTAATCTCAGTTTTGATCTCATCAAACCGAGAAGGATCCAAACCGTTGTAGATCACATAAGAATTTGGATGGTCGGCGATATCAAAAGCTTCTAAACCCGCTTTAGAATTTGCGACAACAGCATCAGCATATAATGCACTGATCCGAGTTATTTGATTATAAATATTAAGTTGGCTGGGGGCAGATCGAATTCCGTTGTGCAAAACTGAAATTCTCCCAATGCGCCCTACTAAAAGACCCAGCAAATCCCAAACCCCGCTACCCCAGGTTTGAATTAAATCAATTTTTTCGCTTTTAATCAGTTTGACCAATCTGAAAAACGGCTGGATGAGATCAATTTTTGCTCGTTTTTCTAAAATAATTAATTTATCTACTATCCCAATAGCTTCATTCTGCCGTTCTCCACCTGCATTCATAACAACAAGACAGGTATAGATATCGGGATGATTGTTTAACAGTCTTAACAACAATAACAATTGTCTCTCTTTGCCACCGTCGCCCAAACTTCCAATGACCATTAAAACTCTAATCGGTTTATTTACTTTCATTTGGTCCATTTCTGCCACTTTATGAATAATTCTTCATTAACATAGAACAGCAACCCACTAAATTTAAAAATCCACAATAAGAATTTAGTTCCCAACAAAAGATTCAATATATTCAACCATCCAGGAGGTTACATCGATTTTATCTTCCAGCATAGTTTTTCGCCTGGATTGATGTTTTTGCTTCAACCCCTCATCCTTTGCCAGGTTTAGAATCTTATTAAACGCAGCATCACAATTATCAAAATGATACATCAGTTGGTATTTATGGGTAATTTCATCGAGATTACCACTTCCTAAGGGATTTACATAAACACTAGGTGTCCCTAAAATTGCTGCTTCGCTTGCCATTGTTGCACCTTCACCAATGTACATGCTGGCGTAATATAATAAATCATGGATATGTGTGGGACTGACTTGTATACTGAAGGGTTCAAGATCCCTTGACATCGGAATTTCTGAAGTGATCAACACACGCCCCAGCTTATTCAAACTTTCGACTAATCGAATTTTATCCTCGTTAGAAAATCCTCTTTTTCCAACATCATGAGCCGCACCCCAAGAAACAAAGCGTAAAATAAAAAAGCGTTCCATTTCATCGAGACGCAATTGCCTGAGCACCTCAGGGTTTGGTAAGAACCAGGCAGGATGCAAATAGGCTAACTCTTGATAGCCCTCATAACGAACTTGCTTCTCTCCCAGATTCTTAGAAAAACTATCAGGCGTACATATACGGGTAGCAAAAGGAAATGTTATTGAATTGGAGAGTTTGGCATGTTCTGTATCAGTAAAAACACATGTTTTCACACCCATCAATCTTCCCACATGCACGACAAAAGTTCCCCCAATATTTAATATGACATCTGGCCGAAATTTTTTTATGATTGGCGCCAGTTTTACTTGATGTTCGATCATTTCAAGCGATAAACCAATTAAACCATTACGAATTTTGCTTACGGTCGTAAATGGAATTTGATACTCTTCCAATAATTGAGTCGTGATTTCTTTATCTCTGGCAACATATTTGACTTCATGCCCATGTGACTGCCAAATTTTTGCAGCCCCCTTAAAAAAATGGACGTGCGCCGGATGAGTAACATCAATTAATATTTTCATTACCTATTGGACCTTATCGAAGGTGTTTATTGGAATCCATATCGAACCACATGGCAAAAAGCAGCATTTGGACACCAACAATGAAACTAAAAAATACGGCTAAAGCATTTATCGGTGGTACGATACCTGTTTCCAACAAAATTACAAACATACGAACACTTAAAAATGACCCTAAAGTTATCAAAATGAAGGAAAGCAAATAAAAGAAGACAAGTGGATGAAAATCCCGAATAATATATTTTTGAAACATCCGATGAAAGAACAAACGGGTTAAGAGCCACGAAAATCTAGGGATCACCAACAATGGTTTAATACCCGATTTCTCACCGATGCCGTAAATGGGCTGAATTTCGACATCACGCACTCTAAAATTGTAAATATTTAATTTCACAAGCATATCATTGGGCATACCGTAACGCTTGTAAATCCCTC
>JBNGCV010000090.1:0-5567 GCA_049975465.1 Kosmotogaceae bacterium
AGTGACATTAAAAAAATAGTTAATGATAAAGATTGTCAATTATTTAATAACGGCCCGCATAAAATTTTTCTTTCAAAAAGGGGAAGGGAAGTTGTTGGAAGAATTGCTTTCGGAATCGACAGAAAACTTAATGAATATAAAGGGGTCAATCACGCTTACTTTACGCTATTTGAATCTTAACAAAATCAGAATACAGCGAATCTTTTGCTGGAAACAGCAGAAAAGTGAGCTTTCAAAAACAAGATGATATATTTAAAGGGACCTGTTTCTCCTACAAATGGTGACGATTACAGAGGCCTTCTTGTCAATAATTTCGAGAATCCACCCAGCATTTTGATACCATACAACCATCCATATTATGTTGTTTTTTTTGGGGATTACGATGAGTATTTGAAATACTATGCCTTTGAATATGATCCTGAAAAAAGCCTAAGTGATAAGCAAAGAAGACTGGCTTCCATAGCTATGAAACGATATGACTTTACTGTGAAAAATGCAGATTTTTCTAACTTAAAAAACTTTCCAGAGAGCTTTATGAAGTAACAAAAGAAGCGATGCCCGACTGCGAAGAGGATATTATTCCTCCGACATATGATGAAATATTGAGTATGGCCAAGACTTTGAAGTTGGTTGCAGATCCTTCGCTTGTGTCCATAGCTTACTCGGGTGATCAGCCAATCGGATATTTTGTAGCATTTCCCGATTTCAGCGACATCATTCGAAAAATAAAAGGGAGTCTATTTCCCTTAGGATGGGTAAGATTTCTTATGGATCGTGGGAAAATAAAGAGGGCAAGGGGAGCAATTCTATTTGTCGTTCTAAAATTCAGAAACAAAGGTGTTCCTATTGCGATGTTTGTTAAGGTACCGGAGGCTCTTAAGAAAAAGGGTTTTGAAACTGTAGAAGGGTCATCTATTAGCTGGAAAAATTCTGTTATGTTGACTAATGCTAAAAAGATTGGTGGGAGGCACTATAAGACTTATGTTATCTATGGAAAAAAACTTGTGAAGCGGGAGCTTACCATGGAAGAGTTGTACGGTAATGCTTCATGGAAATTCAAGTACGATCGTCTAATTACAATAAACAGCAAGTAATATTTTTAGTCTTTAGAGGTGAGGTTATGAATATTGGAATCATTGGGGTAGGTAATATTGGGAGTATTTTTGTAGAGAGATTAACATATGCAGATGAAAACCATATTGTCATTTATGATAGAAATACACAAAGAATGAGTGTTTTCAAAGGTAGAGAAGACGTTGAAATTGCCGATAATATTTATTATGTTGTTAATAATTCAGAATTGATAGTGATAGCTGTCAAACCCCAGGATGCAAGAGAACTACTTAAAAAACTTCGCAAGGGCGCTATTGGTGAAAAGATTCTGGTAAGCACAATAACAGGAGTCACCACTGAAAAGATAAAAGAGATTGCTGGTGCCAGTTATGTGGCAAGAATTATGCCCAATGTTCCGGCTGCCATTGGTAAAGGTGTAACAGGATTATATATGGATAATGCTCTGGATGAAGAAAAGCAAAAGATAATCATCACGCTGCTCAAAAAACTTGGTGAAGTAGTGGAAATAGAGGAGAAACACTTTTCTGCTGTTACCGCTTTGAGTGGAAGTGGTCCTGCATTTGTTTTTGTTATTGTAGAGTCCCTTATAGATATTGGTTTGAAGATGGGATTGTCTTATGAAAAGGCAAGAGAACTCACCATTGATACATTAATCGGCTCGGGAGAGCTTCTTAAGGCAAAGGGAAGTCACCCCGGAGAATTTAGACATCTTGTAACTTCTCCCGCGGGAACAACGATAGAAGGCATTTATTCACTGGAGAGAGACGCTTTTAGAGGGACTATTATGAAAGCTCTTTTTGATACCTATACAAAGGCGAAAAATCTCAGTGAAGATATTGAAAACACCTACTGATATATTTTGAAGATCATTAAGTGAAAAGCTTTGATGCTTCCTTCATTTTTTGCACAACGGGAACATCAAATGGGCGGCGTTGTTCACAAACTTCGCATTCAATACATTTATCTGGCTTTACTTCAAGCTCTTTATATTCTTTTATCGTCTAAGGTGAAATATCTTCATGAACGAGGTCAAGAATTCTGTTTACTCTTGCGATACCAGTGTTTACCGGACAGGGTAAACAGTGGTTACAGTACATACAGCCACCCTTTATATTCCAGGTGGGATTTGTGTTGATCTTTGAAAAATCCTTTTCCACATCTGTTGTAGTAAGATATTTAATGGCTGCTTTTAGCTTATCCATGGTTTTGCAACCAGGTACCGTGGTTGTAACTCCGGGTTGGGAAAGGGCATAATGTAAACATTGAGTGAAGTTGAGAACAATGGAACTAGGATTTTCTTTCCAGAATAACCAACTAGCTACGTAAACCTTCATCGCAAGAAGCGAGACCTGCTTTTTGGCACACAGTTTTTGTAAAAGTCTTCTTGAAGATTCAGGGGGTTAATTTACCGTCTTTAGCATATGCCCCATCTTTCCACAAAGAGTCAAGTTCTTCATCGCCAGCTGTTAAATCAAAGGCAGGGTTTATGGGGAACATGAGCACGTCTATCAAATCATTTTCTATAGCCTTTTTAGATACAGCAACTTTGTAGCTGCTCATTCCGATGAGTCTGGTTCAACCTTCTCTTTTTAGTTTAAGAGCGAGTTGTATAATCCGTCAGATGCGAAGGTTCTTTCGAAGTCGTCCTCTTCATCAACAAAGTGAATCATAAGAACATCAACATAATCTGTCCCAAATCTTTTCAGCATGTTATAGAAAAACTCTTCAGATTTCTTGACATCCCTTGAGCACATATTGTCCATCAATATATAGAGCACCAAGATTACCTGCGATAAGCACTTTGTCTCTTTTACTTTTAAAAGTATAACTAGAATTATCTCCGAAATCAGGGTTGGCTAAGAATAGATCGATATAATTTATCTCGTTTTTGATTGTAATGTCTACTATTGAAGTGATTGTATTTCTGTCAGCTTTTTCAGGATGCTCAGTACCAAGCCCAATAATTCCTGCTTCTATATTTGATTTGCCCAGATTTCTGTAATTCATTTAACCTCCGCAACCAGAACAATCGCTACTATTACAACCTGAACAGGGAGAAGAAGATCCGTCTTTGGAAGCAACTGAGAAAATTGTAATAAGTTTTTCCAATTTTCCACCACATTCAGGACAAGCGCCCGGATCCTGATTTATTTTAAGAAGCAAATCGTCTTTCCAGCCACATTTATTACATTTATAACGATATATTGGCATGATATTCCTCCTTTATGTAATCATTATAGCAAGAAAAATAATTAATCTAGATAGACTATCCAGGTTCTATAATGTTAAATAGGAAGTGAAATGGATAAAAGGAGCGTATTGGCATGTCTGAAATTGGCAGAGGCTATATTCATATCTACACAGGTAATGGAAAAGGGAAAACAACAGCTGCTTTAGGTCTCGCATTAAGAGCAGCCGGCGTAGGATTAAAGACGAATATTGTTCAGTTCATGAAGGGACAGCATTACAGTGAACTTGATTCAATAAAAAAACTAAGAGGTCGCATTTATATTGAACAATACGGAGACAAAGAGTTCTGTAGAATAACAGATCCACCAGATTCGAAGTTTGTTGTTCAAGCAGAAAGAGCTATAACAAGGGTAAAGGAATTAATGGATCAGAAAGAGTGCGATATTCTTGTAGCGGATGAAATAATCACATCGGTTCTTTTTCATCTTATTGGTGAAGATTCGGTTATTGAAATCATGAAAAGAAAACCCGATGGAATGGAATTAATACTTACCGGTAGAGGCGCGTCGGATAGGCTTATTAATGAAGCTGATCTGGTAACGGAAATGCGAGAAATAAAACATTATTATCAGAAGGGAATCATCGCCAGAAAAGGCATAGAAATGTAATTCTCTGGATTTGAAGTTGTTGGATAATTAAATTTGTACTATACAGATTATTTTTGTGAGGTGATATTAATGAGTATATCTACAGGTAGAGGAGACAAAGGGAAAACAAGCTTATGGTCAGGCGAAGAGGTATTCAAAGATGATTTGAGGGTTGAATCCTATGGAACTGTTGATGAGCTTAACTCTTTTCTGGGAAAAGCAAAACATGAATGTGGTTCAGCTATAGTCAAGAGTGCGATTCATAATATTCAGAAGGATTTGTTTAAAGTTTCATCAGAATTGGCTTCCAAAAATAACAAAAAGGGTAAATTAATTAACGAAGAAGATATAGAAAGTATGAAAAATCAAATTAACTATTATGAAGCGAAAGTTGATTTGAAGGGCTTCGTTGTTCCCGGGTTGACAACACAATCAGCTTATATAGACATTTGCAGAACAATCGCAAGGAGAGCGGAAAGACGCATAGTATCTTTGAGTCGAGATGAAGATATTTCAGAAAATTTACTCAAGTACATAAACAAACTCTCTGATCTTCTTTATCTGCTTGCACGTTATGAAGATCAGATTGTATAAAGTTATTTCAAAGAAAAACCAAGGCAATAGGAGGCTTTTATGAATAACAACAATCGAATGCTAAAAAAAGAAAAGATAGCAAGCAGGGGTACATTATTCACTTTCGAGGGCGATGACTTTATTACAAGTGTTTATGTAATTCGTGGAGAAAAATTCAATTTTCTTATTGATACACTTACCGGGCCTGAAACCATTGCTGAAGTAAAAGACTTTATTAAAAAAGAATTGCCCGACAGGCCGCTATTCATAATATACACCCATTCTCATTATGATCATACATGGGGAACATGCCTGTTTGACAATAAAATCGTTGTAGCTCATGAAAAGTGCTATGAACTGCTTGATATAAACGAAAGGAAGCGCTTAAAGGAAAAGCCTGAATTTGCTGATGGTGAAGTTGAAATTATTCTTCCTGATATCCTTTTTAAGGAGTCTTTGAGTTTTCCCGGGGAAGAGCTTAAGTTATTTTATTCACCCGGTCATACAGTTGATTCACTGAGTATATACGATGAAAGAGATAAAGTGTTGTTTGTTGGTGACAATATAGAATTACCGCTACCAATGCTTCAGTGGAATAATCTGGAAGGGTTTAAAGAAACCCTGGAAGGTTATCTGGAAATGGACTTTGATATTTTACTTTCATCGCACAGCAAAGACATTGACAGAAAGAGTATAGAAGATCACCTGGATTATATTAATGCAGTAATAAGTGACAAAGATGAGAAGTACAGACAGGGAGAAATTGCAAAGGTACATGAATTTAATATGGAAAACCTAAAAAACGTCCAGCGCTAGTGCTTCGGTCAACGAATTTAAAAAACACGTTGTACGATAGTTCGTTGTACGTTGTAGGTAAATTCAAAAAACATAAAACCATTGATTTGCGCCTTATGAAATAAACGTCCAACGTTCCACTTCGTCCATCGTCCAACGCTCGTCTTGCAAATCGCTTCGTCCATCGACTGGTGCAAAAAACCACCTTAAAACACGTGAACCGTGAACTGTTTCCCGTGAACCGATTGGAGCGAAAAACACGTTGTACGTTGTCGGTTGTGGGTTGTG
>JBNGCV010000091.1:0-1874 GCA_049975465.1 Kosmotogaceae bacterium
GAACTTATTCATAGAAATCTTTGTGATTACTGCAAAACGATATTTCAAACCGTTATGAATATGGATAAAGATGATGTATTTGTCTCAGTTGATTCGTGCGACGCCATGAGAAGAATATCCGATGTATTGAAAAAAGAAGCAAAAGCGAAGATAATAACGTTACGATTGCCATGGAAAAACGATTCAGAAGCTGTTAACATGTACAAAAAAGAATTAAAGACTTTGATCAAGGAATTAACAGAATACTCAGATAATGATCTCACCGAAAATGATCTTTCTTACGGAATCAGTTTTTTCAAAAAAATCGCTGATAATATATGGGATGTCCATATGGGAAGCTTTTCAGCTTTGGAAAAGCAGAAAACCTTAGATTGTGCTTTTGATGGACAATCTTATACACCTGAAAATAAGGAAAATAATGAAGATCCTGATAAGCCAGGTCTGGCAATCATTGGAGGATTTTTTCAACCAGATAGACTCATTGAGATTGTAAATGAAGCTGGAGGAAGAGTTGTGCTCAATGAAAGTTGTCAGGGTATTAGACCATTCACAGGTAAATACTCAAATGAAGGTGATGAACTTTTTAACATTACCAAAAGAATAATGCAAAACAGACTTCCCTGCGGAAGATTTTATGGCAACTATGGTAGTGCCCTAAATTATTTGCTGGACAAATTTAATATAGATGGTTTTATCAAGGTACAACCTAAGTTTTGTGATTTTTATGGTTTTACAACTGAAGAAATCGATTTACCCGTTTTGAGTGTTGAATCGGAATTCCCACAAACTGTTTCAGGTCAGTTGCTTACAAGAATAGGTGCCTTTATTGAAAAAATCAGGAAGAAAAAACCCGGATATTTCCGAGATCTCTCGGAAGAAAAATTATTTGCTGGCATTGATTCCGGTTCAACCACTACAAACATTGTAATTATTGATAAAAACAAAAACATCCTTTATAAAGAAACAACCCCAACCGGTACCAACGCTAAACAGACAGCCAGGTCATTGCTTGAAAAAGGATTGAAGTCTTTAAAGGCATCCACTGACTCTCTGGCTTACACAATAGCGACAGGATACGGTAGAAACATTATTGATTTTGCCAGTGATACAGTCACAGAAATTACGTGCCATGCGCGTGGTGCCAGAACATTGTTCCCCGAAATACGAACTATAATTGACATTGGCGGTCAGGATAGCAAATCAATAAAACTCGGAAACGACGGTTCGGTTAAAGATTTTGCGATGAATGACAAATGCGCTGCTGGAACCGGAAGATTCCTTGAAGTCATGTCGAATGTTCTTGAAGTTAATCTAAACGAAATGTCGGCGAAGGCTCTTAACGCAAAAAGAGCTGCTCCAATAAGCTCCATGTGCACTGTTTTTGCCGAATCAGAAGTTGTATCACTTCTCGGAAAAGGAGAGAACACATCAGAAATTGCTGCTGGCCTTGTCAACTCCATTGCAAAACGGGTGGCTGGTTTGTATAGAGGTATCAAAGGAGAAGAACCTGTTGCCTTCACTGGAGGCGTTGCCAGAAATGATAGTGTTAAAAACGCTCTTGAAAAAGAACTAAATGTAACTCTATCCGTTCCTGAAGACCCGGATATTGTTGGCGCATATGGTGCTGCCATTTTTGCATTAAAAATGGAGAAAGAAAAATGAACACCAAAATACTCCACATATCTCTTGAAAATCCTGAGATTGAGAAATTGAAGAATGCTGCCTCTTACATTAAAGACAACAAACTGGTTGCATTCCCAACAGAGACCGTTTATGGACTTGGTGCCAATGCACTCAACGAAATGGCTGTTAGAAAAATATTTGAAGTAAAAGGAAGACCTCCCGACAATCCTCTCATTGTCCATGTCTCATCT
>JBNGCV010000091.1:1974-5558 GCA_049975465.1 Kosmotogaceae bacterium
ATGAAATATAAACATTACTCACCTGAAATTGAAATGATTCTATACGATGGAGAGCTTGATTGGGCTTTACACAATATTATCGATAAAACAAAAAAAATGAAAGTAAAATATGCAATATTATGCTCTGAAGAAACGCAAAAACTATATCCGGATTCCTCAAAAACTGTTATTATTGGTTCCAGAAAAGAACTCTATTCGGTAGCAGCCAACCTTTTTGATGCATTGCTTTCCTTAACAAAAAATGATTACGAAGTAGCCTTATGTGAACCTTTTCCGGAAACCGGTATTGGACTGGCCATAATGAACAGATTAAGAAAAGCTTCCTGGAAAACTGTCAAAAGACAGTAAGCTTATTTCTCTATTGCATTATTTTCTACATCACTTTATACACCTATTGAAGATAAGATTTTATTATTGGTGTATACTTTTTTACAAAGGTAGTCTTGACCGGAGGTGGTCAGGTGAGATATATAGGCTTGTGTGTCGGTTCAAGCAGTGTTTCTTATTATTCTGATAATGAAACAAAACATTTATTCCATGAAGGAAATCCCAAAAAAATACTTTCACAAATCCTTGAATCTTTCGATGAAAATGATTCGACAATTATTGCCACAGGTCGAAAAGGTAAAAGGATACTCGATCTACCCCAGGTTTCTGAAGTTGAAGCAACGGAAGTGGCTTACAGTGAATTAAAATCAACATATTGCAAAGTAGACGCTGTAGTCAGTGCTGGCGGAGAAAATTTTACATTGTACAGAGTTAACGAAAAAGGCCTAATAACAGGTATATTTACAGGAAACAAATGTGCTTCTGGAACGGGTGAATTTTTTCTACAACAAATAGAAAGAATGGGTATTTCTCTAGATTATGCAAACTCCGTTGATACAGAAAAGAGTTACGAGTTGTCATCCAGATGTTCTGTTTTTTGCAAAAGCGATTGTACCCATGCTTTAAACAAAGGTATAAATAAAGACCAGGTATTAAATGGTCTGGGTAAAGTTATGGCGAGTAAAATAATTGAGCTTGCACATAAAGCCAGAGCAAAAAAAATAATGTTAATAGGTGGAGTAAGCAAGAATGAATTAATGAAAAGGCATCTTAGAAGAAACCTCGATATCGTCGTTCCGAATGAAGCTCTTTATTTTGAAGCATACGGCGCAAAAATCTGGGGTGAACAAAACAGTATTATACAAAGGAATTCAGGAAAAGTCTTCAAGGATTTTGAACTGTCCTTTCCGTTACACCCTTCTCTTTCCAAATACAAGGATGAAGTTGAATTTAAAGAAATGAATTTCAAAGAGGCCACACCTGGTGATGAATGCATTCTGGGTATCGACGTGGGTTCCACCACAACAAAGGCTGTTGTCGTCAGGGAAAAAGACAATGCCATTCTTGCTGGCGTTTATCTAAGAACACTTGGTGACCCTGTCAGAGCAGCTCGAAATTGTTATCAAGATATCGAAAACCAGTTAAAGGATAAACAAGTGGAGTTTATGGGACTGGGTGTAACCGGTTCAGGAAGAAAAATTGTTGGGTTACACGCAATGACCGATGCGGTTTACAATGAAATAATGGCTCATTCCAAAGCTGCAGCTTATTTCGACCCGGAGGTCGACACAATATTTGAAATTGGTGGACAGGATGCAAAATATACATATTTGATTAACGGAGTCCCTGCATCATACGCCATGAACGAAGCGTGTTCAGCTGGAACAGGATCCTTCCTTGAAGAAGCTGCAAGAGAATCATTAAATATCGATTATAAAGAAATAGGCGATTACGCTATGAAAAGTACCAATCCCCCAAATTTCAGCGATCAGTGTGCTGCATTTATTGGTAGCGATGTAAAAACAGCCATTCACGAAGGTATCAACCATGAAAATATCTGTGCTGGTCTCATATATTCAATCTGCCTGAATTATTTGAATAAAGTTAAGGGCAATCGACCGGAAGGAAAGAAAATCTTTATGCAGGGAGGCGTATGTTACAACAAGGGTGTTCCTGTAGCCATGGCTGCTCTCACAGATAAGAAGATAATTGTTCCTCCTCATCCTGGATTAATGGGTGCCTTTGGTGTAGCCCTCATGGTGAAAGAAAACCAGAAACTTGGTCTGATAAATAAGGAAACATTCCTTCTCGACACTCTTATTAACAGGGAAGTTATATATAAATCAAGCTTTGTATGCAAGGGCGGCAAAGAAAAATGTGATAGAAAATGTGTAATCAACATTATTGAACTTGATGGAAAAAAGTATCCCTTCGGTGGAGCATGTAATAAATATGAAAATGTAATTCACGATCTTCAAATTGAACCATCTGAATACAATTTCATGAACAAGCGAGAAAAAATCGTTTTCTCTGAGGGGGGCAGATTAGATAACGAAAACAACTCCCCAACAATAGGAGTGAATCCTTCATTTTCAATGAACACAATATTTCCTTTATTCCATAGTTTCTTCAAAGAACTGGGTCTTGATGTTCTGCTCCCAGATAAAACCGATAAAGAAGGCTGGGAAAGGAGAGGAGCAGAATTTTGCTTCCCGGTAGATATTTCACACGGTTACATGTACGATTTGCTTAAAAAATCCCCTGACTATGTCTTTTTACCACGAATTAGAGGTATGAAAATACCGAACTCAAATAATTACAATGTTTTCTGCCCCTTCGTACAAAGTGAAGCTGATCTGTTAAAGTCAGGATTTCCAGAACTAGAAGAATACAATATCATCGAAAAAAACATAGATTTTTCAACCGGATTTGAAGAACAGGAAACGGTTTTTGAAGATATTGCAGAACAACTTGGCAAAACAAGAAATCAGGGTAGAACTGCTTACAAAAATGCACTAAAAACTTATAAAAAGGCAGTCAAGAAAATTAAAGAACTATCAAGAGACTTTTTTAGAAAATTGGATGAAAGCGAGTTTGGTGTTGTGCTTTTCGGACGTTCTTATAATGCGTTTTCATCTGACGCAAATATGGGTATACCTGAAAAACTTGCAACAAGAGGTATTCCCGTTATCGGCTTCGATTCGCTACCTTACGAAAATGAACCAGGATATAAAAATATGTACTGGGCCTGGGGAGAAATGATTCTAAAAGCAGCAAGATATGTTAAAAAGAACAAGAGATTATTTGGTTTATACATAACGAATTTCAGTTGTGGTCCGGATTCATTCTTAATCTCTTATTTCAGGGATATAATGGGCTCAAAACCTTCCCTTGTGCTCGAACTGGATAGTCACACAGCAGACGCTGGTTTGGAAACACGTATAGAAGCATTCCTTGATGTTGTAAAAAGTTACATGAGAATAAAACCTCCTTCTGAAAGACCTTATGTAAAACAGCCGGAAATATCATTAGAAAAAGGTGATTTAAGAATCGAAACAGCAACTGGCGAGAAATTTTCTCTTTCTGATCCAAGAGTTAAGGTCTTATTTCCAACTATGGGAGAATTTGGCGCAAAAGCTCTTGCTTCTGCATTTGAATTTCATGGGGCAAAAACGGAGGTGTGTCCTGTCCCTGATATGAATATATTTCAAAAAGGCAGAAGTAATTCGTTATCAAAAGAATGTCTTCCTTTACAA
>JBNGCV010000092.1:0-5510 GCA_049975465.1 Kosmotogaceae bacterium
TGTTAATTTTCTCTGGTTGTATTGCAGATTTTATACCGGATGACAACGATGTAGAAGAAAAAGGCAAACTAAACGTATACATGACAGATGCGGTACTCCCGCTAGACGATGTAAAGAGCGTGGAAGTAACCATAGACAGCATATCATTGTATGGAGGAGAAGCATCACCAGTAGTCATAACGGAAGAGCCGACAACCGTTGATCTCATGACCCTAATAGGGGAAGAGATAAGCCTGGGAACAGTTGAAGGAACGGCAACCTACAACCAGTTAAGAATGGAGATAAGTGATGCAACACTAACTACAATGGAAGACGAAATATATGAAGTAAAGGTAGCATCAGGATCGTTGAAAATAAATAATCTGGACATAGAATTTGACGATGAACAAGAAACAACCATGATGCTGGATTTTGACCTATCCAAATCACTTATAATAACAGGGCCATGGCCGCCGAAGGACATTCCAAAAGAACAACAGATAATAATGACACCGACGATAGGGGTGAGACATGGAGAACTATATGATGTAACAGGAGTGGCAACACCTACCATGGAAGCCAGTCCCTATCTGGTGGCGTTAATACCTGAAGATGCTACAAATGTTCTCACAACCTTCACCCACAAAGAGAACCCTAAGTGGGAACAGGGAGAGTTCCGTTTTTGCAAGGTAGAAGAAGGCGAATACACACTGAAGATATTTGACAACTACACAGAAGAAGGTTTTGATCCACTCACAAGTGATCCATTATATACACATCCAGATGAAATAGAAGTAGAAGATGGCGATGTCGATCTTGGAACAATAGTGGTTGAATAGTGTCTATGGAAAAGAATATTAATATATCGATATTTGGTAGTCTGAAGTTATGAAAAGGCTTAATGTTTTATTGGTAATTGTTTTACTATTATCAATAATAGGAATTTCGCATATAGCTATTATTAGTACAGAAGAAGAGTTACTAAAATCACTGGTTTATAATGAAAATAAAGAATTACAGGGACTTTCTTTTGAAAATATTGAGAAAATACAGGAACTGTCAGAAGAAACGCTTCTGGCAGTTTCTTACTTTCCTGAAGAAAATACTGTTTTATTCATTACCCCAACAACAGCAGTTGCTTCTGATGAGAATTTTGATGAATTTTTGACAACAGATATAATTACTAATTTTGATTTTTCTGAGATAAAAATTTCTTTACTTGATGCCTATTCTCTTATAAAGTTGCAGAGCAAAGAAGAGATATTTGGGTTATTTTTAGAACAGGACGGAGAAATCCTGGTCTGGAACGTAGTAACAGAGAAAGACGTATTTTCGGTAAGTGCTATGTTTGCCTCTGTGATAAGAATTTCAAAGAACGATGAAGCATTGAAATTGGTAAGTAAAAAGGTACAAAATATTAGAAAAGAAAAACAGGGAAAAAAACCCTTTGTGCCACCAGGACTGCATAACAAACCGGATGAACCAGGAAAACCTGACGATCCAGGTAAACCAGATGAACCCGGGAAACCGGATGAACCGGAGAAACCAGATGGACCTGGAAAACCTAATAATGCTCCATAATAAATCAATGGTAGCTCTAAAGGAATGTGTATGCTATGAAATTACTTGTTATTGAAGACGAAGAAAAACTGGCAAGAAATATAGTACAGTTTATGGAAGGAGAAAAATTCTTGGTGGATATGGCCTTAAATGGCGAAGAAGGTCTTGATCTTGCTCTTTCCAACAGTTATGACTGCATAATACTGGATGTATTACTTCCAGGAATGGATGGGTTTGAAGTATGTACTTTTCTCAGAAACGATATGAAATCAGATATTCCGATCATATTGTTAACTGCTTTAGGAGAAGTGGAAAATAAGATAAAAGGACTTAATATTGGAGCGGACGACTACCTATCAAAACCCTTTGATTTAAGAGAGTTGCTTGCTCGAGTGGAAGCACTGATTAGAAGAAATCAATTAAAGCGGGGATTATCAATTTCCTGCGGAAAATTGAAAATAAACACAAAAAGTCAAAAGGTATACTGTGGAGATGAGCTAATAGAACTTAGCAAGAAAGAATACCAGATTCTTGAATTTCTCATGAAGAACTCCGGAACGGTTTTTTCAAGGGAAGACATAATTGGCAGATTGTGGGAAATTGGGAATGAACCTAGAAGCAATATTGTAGACGTATATATACGTTATCTGAGGAAAAAATTAGAGCCATGTGGAATGGAGTTTTGTATAGAAACGGTACAGGGTAAAGGATATAGACTGAATGAAGAAAAGGTTAACGATGAAGGTTAGAAGTAAAATCACACTGCTTTATCTATGTACATATGGAACGGTTATAATCGGATTAGTCTTTTTTCTGTTCTTTGTTTTTAGAACGTTAGAATTTCGTAGAATTGATAATATTTTGCTCTCTTTCCACAATGATATTGTTAGGACCTATACATATACTGATAAAAATGAATATTCGCTATTGAGTTTGGTTGGAGATGAAAACCTGGGTTTTGTAATATATGAAGATAACAAAACAGTGGCATCTTTTAGAGTTGATCCCTCTGTTTTTAAGGGTGTTCTTAACGAGGGTGAAGGTACAATTAATGATTACAGATACAAAATCACTTTTATAAAAGAATATGATAATACTCTTAGATTCGTTTCATTTTATCAGCTTGAAAAGACTCGCATTTCGTTAAACAACGTTCTTATTCTTTTATTAACTTCCTCAGGAGCAGCTCTAGCAATAATAAGCATATTTGGATCCTTCTTCACTAAAAAACTTCTCAAACCCATTGAGGATGTGGGTAATCAATTGGAAAAAATTAGCAGAACTGAACTTAGCGATAAACGCGTACAAGTTAATCATTCAGGTGAGGAGGTAGCAAAACTTCAGCAAGAGATAAATAAGGCGCTGGAAAGAATTGAGAAATTGATAAATGAGGCAAAACAAATGTCATCAAAAATAGCGCATGAGTTAAGAACCCCTCTTTCAGTTATTCGAAGCAGTTTGCAGCTTTTACAACAAAAGAATATTTCTGAAGATGTGAAAATTGCACTTAAAGATATGCTGGATGAAATTGATGATCTTATTCATATGTCAGAAGATTTCTTATTGTTGGCTAATGTTGAAAACTCTTTACCCAAGAAATTTGAAGTATTTGATTTATCTGGTTTATTGCTCGAAGTAATAGAAAAAATAATGATTTTGTATCCTGAAAAAGATTTTGATCTTGATATCTCGCCTGGTATAAAAATAAATGGAATTAAGTATATGATAGAACGGGTAATAATAAATTTGCTTGATAACGCAGCAAAATATTCACAGACCGATAGAATTGAAGTAAAACTCTATAAAAAAGATAATAATACTCACATTGAGGTTATTAGTGCAGGTGATAAGATTAACATAGAAGAAAAATCCCGAGCCGTGAATAATCTTTCATCTAGAGGGTTTGGTCTGGGACTGAGGGTTGTAAGATCTGTTGTAAATCTTCATAAAGCTCAACTCAGATATGAGCACATTAATGAAAAGAACCATTTTGAAATCATATTTAGGAGTTAGGCAATCATCAGAATTAGTCATATTTGAATGATGAAAAAATGAAAATGCTTAATATATAAAGAACCTTCTACTTTTTTTCTTCTTTCATATTTGTAGTTAATGTTTCGAAATCATATCCCGAAGGATTCTGGAATACTTTTAATTCAAATTCGGGAACAATTGCCAGAATATGGTCGAAAATATCAGACTGTATGCCTTCATAGTATTCCCAGCGAATATCTTTACTGAAAGCGTATATTTCAATTGGAATACCATATTCCGTAGGAGCAAGCTGCCTAACCATAAGGGTCATGTCTTTACGGGTTAGTGGATGATTTTTTAGATACTCACTTAAATAAGCTCGAAATGTTCCGATATTGGTTAAATGTCTGCCATTTACAAGTATAGAAGTATCGACATCTATTTTTTTATTATGTTCTTCAATTTCTTCTTTTTTTCTTTTAATGTAATCCTTTATGTACTGGATTTTGCTAAACTTTTTTAGCATTTCTTCTGTACAAAACTTTATACTTTTCATATCGATGTACACTGCTCTCTTTATTCTTCTGCCGCCAGTCTGTGTCATGCCTTTCCAGTTCTGGAAAGAATCTGAAACCATTGCATAAATTGGTATCGTTACAATGGTCTTGTCCCAGTTTTGCACCTTTACTGTATGAAGAGAAATGTCAATTACATTACCATCAGCATTGTACTGTGGCATAGATATCCAATCACCGATATTAACCATATTTTCGTTTGTTATGAGATAGCTTGCGACAAGGCCAAGCAAAGTGTCTCTGAAAACCAGGATTAGGACAGCTGACATTGCTCCAATTGCACCTAGTAATCCTAGAGGAGACACGCCAGATAGTATTGAAATGATCATTATAATAGCTATTCCATAAACTGCAATCTTAACGATCTGCATGTAACCTTTTATTGGTCTCTGACGAGATACTTCAAATGTTCTGTAAATATCTACAGTACTGTCAATTATGGAACTAACTACCAGTGATCCAATAATCCACATGATACATATAGTTGTTTTTTCTAGTAATAATTGAATTTCCGGAAACAAACCTGAAAAAGCAAATATAATTATTACAGGTACAAAATAGGAAATTCGGTCAAGCACCCTTCTTTCAACAAATGCGTTGTCCCATTTGTTCTTGGTTTTTTTGACAATTAATGAAATTGGTTCCATAACCAGTTTTCTAAAGATGAGCTTTGAAACATAACCGATTGCAAGGATGATCATAAAGCCAATTATATTTGCAAAAATGTACGATAAGTCTTCAGAAAGACCAGTCGAAATGAAAAAATCAACGAAAAAATCTATCATGTTCAACCTCCTAACAAACAACTATCTTTCCTTTTAAGTATACATGTTATTACAGATTGTCCAAAAAACTATCATACGCTCACATGATATTAGTTTTTTTGCTAAAAAGGCATAAGGAATTAATATTTGTAAAAATTTTCAGTAAATCACAAATAATTGCGTGAAAATGTATATTGCATGTAACAAGTTACACTGTATTATATAATTGTAACCCTTCGGGGAATTCATTTAAAGGGGTGATTATATGCGCCGTACGGTAATACTGGCGATGCTTGCTTTGCTTCTGATTGTGGGTATGACCTTTGGTCAAACCTACGAAAGGAATGAAACACTTTTCGCCGGCGGCGGACTTTGGGGACCGCCGACGAACTGGAATCCCATAACACCGTGGAGTGCCATGACTGGTGTAGTAGGCCTGGTTTATGAAACATTGTATATGTACAATCCATTTGAAAATGAGCTTGAACCCTGGCTTGCAGTTAACGGAGAATGGCTGGATGAAAATACTTACCAGCTTGAATTAAGAGAAGGCATCAAATGGACGGATGGAGAAAAGTTCGATGCAGATGATGTAAAGTTTACTTTTGATATTGCAGACAAGTATCCAGGCGTTCATTACAGCACTATGTGGGAATGG
>JBNGCV010000093.1:0-5495 GCA_049975465.1 Kosmotogaceae bacterium
CACTATCGAGGCCGGCAGGAAAAACCTCGGCGATTGTTATGTTTATTATGTCTGTTGAGAGTCCAGCATTTTTTACTGTATTCGTGAACTCTACAAGAGTACCTGCGACTCCTGGTTCTACTGTGATATCGTTCGGATCTACCGCTTCGGGATTACCTTCGGGACCGATCCATACCTTAGTCGTCTCATTACCCGGTCCTCCAACCATTATAGTAGAAACGTTTGAGCTCCTGCTTACTGTTTCCAGAGCTACAGTCTTATAAGTCATCGTTGCAACATTTTCGATCATTCCAGCTGTGGTATCCTCTTTCACTTTCACTCTTAACCTTATCTGAAAACCCGAACCTGCAGACAGACTGGCGATATGCAGTGTAACTTTGTTATCAACTACATCAATGGTCATACCAGCTGGAACCTTGTCCTCAAAACCCAGATATTCAAGACTTGCTGGTAAATCATCAATTATGGTTATGTCTGCAGCAGCTTTATTACCAACATTTGCTCCTTTAATTGTGTAAACCACTTCGTCTCCGGCAGCAACTTCCTGCGGAGTAGCAGTTTTGAAGAGTGTCAGCACAGCATCGTTGTAAACTTTTGTCCTTGCGGCATTGTCGTGATCTAATGCATTAGTTGGATCGTTGACCGAATCTACATTAAGACGTACAGTGGCAGTAGCACCTGCCGACGTCGCACTGGGGACCCTGTACATGACTATCACATACTTGAAGTCGCCTGATGATATCGGAATTGTGTTATTCCACAATTCTTCACCGGGATCTACAACACCATTTCCGTTTTCATCGTAATAGACTTCAATGTTCTGTGGAGTAAAGGTTGATTCACCATCTATTACTACG
Source organism: Kosmotogaceae bacterium (assembly GCA_049975465.1). Taxonomy (GTDB): domain Bacteria; phylum Thermotogota; class Thermotogae; order Petrotogales; family Kosmotogaceae; genus JASMTM01. The sequence goes on from JBNGCV010000093.1 coordinate 858, forward strand.
CTTGCGTTAAAAGTGTCGACAGTGTTTGCAAGATTTTCGATCCTGAACTGGAACTGCATTGTCTGCCCTGCAGCACCTGGTTGTTCTATGAGATCAGGTGTTACGAGAACAGAGTAGACAGGTAGTACCGTGGTAATTACTTGGTTTGATAGAACTGATCTGGTGACCCCCCTACCGTCAATATAGGTTGCTACGGCCTGATTCTTTATCTTAGTACCAGCAGCAGGCGGTACAGCAATTGCAGTTACAACAATTACGACGGCAAGAAGCACCAAAAAAAGTTTTTTTCTCATTAGCTCACCTCCTAAGTTTTTTAATTGGGTACTTTGACCCTATAAAGTACTTTCAAAATATCTGAGGGTTCAAATTTATTTTCATAAATCCACATAATATTTGTATAGTCCTTTGGATTGACTAACCTTTTTACTACCATCCCTCCTATTACCTCTTCAACAAATAGCGGCGGCTTTTCGAAGGTATCTCCACCATCATAACTGAAGTAAAGCTCGACATCTTGACTTTCCCAGTCAAGGTGATCTCGCTTCTCTCCTGTTGCACTTTTTCTGATATAAAAAGTTCCCTCAGGGATAAGTGCAGTCATCTGGAGACCTTCAATCGTAAATTCCGAAACATTCTCGTATGTTAGGACATAAAGAATTTCATCACCCGGGAAAACTTTGTCTAGTTCTTCATAGGTCTCAGTAGCCAGTCTTGAATCCCAGACTTTGTAACTTTCAATACTCACCCTTATAGATTCTTCGTTAGCGAATCCCAATAAACAAAACACTGTAAGAAAAATGACTGTAACGAGGCACTTTTTCACTTAAATCACTCCCTATTATTTTCCAAGCTTTGTCTTGAAAACAAGCCAACCAGAAGAGCCTGGCTGTAATACTCCCGTTATTTTTATTATATTAACTGTAAGAACTCCACTATCGCAGAAGGCCCAGTCATGATTAGAGTCACCGCCTTCTTCGGCGATCAGCAAATACTCACTGCCATCGACATTGAGTAACACGTTGCCTTGAGAATCGTCTGCTTCATAACTGCTCTGCAGTAAATGTAGATCCTTATCTAAGGGATCGGTTATCACAACGGAAGGAATTGCTAAATTTCCGTTGTTTGTAAAGGATATCCTGTATTCAATTATTTCCCCGGGTTTTGCTTTTGAAGACAATCCCCACGGCCCATTGTTAGTAAAGTTTCTCGTCTCCTTTTTTATTGAAAGTACTTCAGTTCCCACTGTTAAAGTATCGTAGGTCTCAGCTGTATCACTGCCTTCTGAATTTTCCCAATTTTGAACTGCTTTGAGTTTTATAGAATCGAGCGTACCGCTTATGGTATCTGTTGGTATGTTGACAACCAGCCTTAAATAATACCTTCCAGGAGATCTAACTTCGTTATTGTCCCATATGTCCAACATGTTACCCGCTATGTCAACTTCATAGATCACAATATTAAAACCGAGAGCTGAAATAGCCTCCAGAGAAATGCTTCCATAAGTAGAAACGAGCAGAGAATGATCGAGATTAACAATGCTTCCCGGTAGACCAGAAGCGTTGTTTATACCTTCAAGAAGCAGTCTCCTTACATCAGCAAAATTGTAGAAGGTCGAAGAGTTGACATCCGAATTTATCGTTATTTTGTTCCGTTCTTCAATAGATGCAGAACCATCGCTATCATAGTCACCTGTTGAAACATATGCAGGAAGATCTGTCTGTCTTAAGATTATGGGATACACAGGATCGCCAGCCACAAAAAATCTGTATAGACCATCCTGGTCAGTATATCTTGTATAAGTATCTTCTCCATTTATCAATTCGACTCGCGCGTTAGGAATACCAACTTCTCCTGGATCTTTCTTTGTGTCGTTAGCCCGGGAAATGAAGCCAGCTCCCGTATCTTCGAAGACATACCCTTTCACCACAAAGCCTTTGAAATCACCGAAGTTAACTGTCATGTCAGTGTTACCGATTATTACTTCAACCCAGTTCGGAGTTGTGGATATATATTCAACTGGATCGGACCCTTCATTAGATGAATAATGGAGGTTCTGGGCATCTTCCACAACTCTATAAGTTCCCTGTGAGACATCAAAACTGTAGAATCCAGTATTATCTGTCTGTATGTAAGACTGGAATGTCCAATTTCCATCAGTGAATTTCCAGAGTTCTGTCCTGACTCCCATAATACCAGGCTCACCGTAATCACGGGCTTTATTGAAGTTTAGATCTTCATAAATGTAACCTCTTATCTTCAACGGAACAATAGGTTTATTTGGTCCGAATTCAGACGTGCTGTAAGCTAATGTATTAAGAGAAGCGCTGAAACTTTCATAACGAGTGAGAGCTGTCACAATTTTCATTTCGTCAGAAACTGAAGTGATATTTCCTTCGAAGTTCCCCTGGGAATCCACCACGAGTGAACCAAGATAATCGATACCTTCACCATAGTTTTCTCCCAGATATGAATCTCCATCACCAGCACTGGCAGAGTAAATTTCGACCACAGAACCTGCAAAGTTTGCGCTCAGCGTATTCTGACCAACATAACCTACAATAAAAAGCGTGTTTCCGCTCAGTCTGGCAAGAGTTATTACAGGATGATCAATCCCTTTATTGCCATAATCTTCATTTAGAATGCTATCATTAGGGTTTACACCTTCAATAACACTGGATAATTCTGACCTAATAAGATCTATTGCCAATCCACGATTATCACCAAAAGAGTTATCGGTAAAATCACCGAAACTGGAATCGCTACTTACTCTTATTCCTGGTCCATTTGAGGAACTTTTAATTATTGACTTTCTCACAGTTGCTCCTTGCGAATTGTTTAGAGAAATTCCGGATGCTGTAGAATAAACAACTGTAAGGTTGTGCAAAAGAGTAAGGATATCTCCATCAGTGTAAATTCCGTTTCCGTGATTTACACCAGCATGGTTTCCTCCATTAGAATCTATTATAGAATCTCTAATAGTCACAGAAGCTGCTGGGGAAAGAATAGAAATACCATTTCCATCAGTACCTGAAGAACCAATGCCATTATCTAGAATAGTCACTTTTTGAACTTCAATCGCATTTCCTGCCAGTAGAAGTCCCGAACCGTTATATGCAATATATGAATTAAGAATCATTCCGCTTTCGTTAATTACCAGGCCATACCTTCTGTTGAGGGTGCTAGTTGCGGGTCTTGATCCATCAGCTCTTGCTCCACTTATAATACTCTCAATGTAAGAGTTTTGACTGTCTATAATCACTGGAGCCACAGTATCTCCAACATTACCTCCGCCGTTGAAGAAGGCAACGTTTTTCAAAGTGAAATTCTCAGCATTAGCGGAAGCTTTGAGAATATATTGCAAATCAAAGGAATCAATTTCGATCTCTTTTCCGTTCAGCTCAGGAACAACAACATTATCTATTCCAGCAAGGCCACCACCGAAGGTTTGGCTGTTGCTGTTTATGACAGCGCCCTGCGGAGTATAGACTGTTCCATCAATAGTTGTATTGACATCCGTGATGTCAGGCAAAGCTGCCTGGGGCTGTATGGTCCACCAGCTATTACCGTCAGAAGAGGAATTCTGGGCTGTCATCATGACAAATCTTGCTGCGTTTGCTCCTAATATCGCGTTGGAATTCAGCACAAACTGCCGTAGTGTCCCCTGATTACCATTTTGTTGTTGTGAATTGTCACCAGTATCATTTTCATTCACTATCACGTTAAATGAAAAACCAAAATCTATGCCATTTATATCTTCAGTATTAACTTCTACTTTCGCTATATGTTCATAATGATTCTCTGAAATATCTGTTGAATTTGGATTAAAGTCATCTGAAACTGAAGGGTCTTTCCCGCCAAAGTTATTGCTTTCTATATATGCGCCATCTGTGTATTCTCTTACATAGGTTTGTTCTGCCCACACGTCTTTATCTGTGTACCCACTATTCAAGCTATGTGGCGTTATGCTTTTTGAGTCAACTACAATATAATAAGTACCACTTAAAATATTCTCAAACAAAAATTCTCCATTTGTGTCAGTTATAGTTGAACCTACATATGAATCATCAATTGAAAAATCATTCACTCCATCGGTTTCTCTGTATAACCTTAAAATAACGTCAGATTTTGGATAATCTTGATTACTGTCAAAATGATTTCCTTTATCATCGTAGTCTTCGAAAATCATCCCCGAAACACTCGGCGGTTCTATACCACAACTGTTGTTAAATATTGCTATTTCTCTGGATTCCCCATTTTCATATTGTGTATAGGAATCCATACTATTTCCTTGATTATCATATGCAATTCCTTTTATCAAATATTGACCATTAAAAATAGAAGTTGTATCCCAATAAACAGTCCAGGGGTTAAGGGTATCGCTTAAAGTACCTTCTCCAATAGATATCCAGCTGTATCCATCATCGGCAATACCATTATTGTTTCTATCATAGTAGTAGTAAAATTTGACTGTATTTACTGAGCTTTTTAATTCTCCTGTTGTTTGGTCTACAATCACTGTGTCAACTACAGCTGCATTAATCTCAGTATCAATCCCACAATCTGTTATATCTATCCGCCTGAAAAATGGTTTTTGAATTAGTTCACCATATACAGTTGAATTATCTCCAAAAGGTAAAG
>JBNGCV010000094.1:0-5446 GCA_049975465.1 Kosmotogaceae bacterium
ATTGAAGGGATTGGGATAGACGGGATCCAGGGCATAGCCCTCAGCCACAACTGCATTCTCAGCCTCCCCTGTGAAATACGCTTCGCTCATTTCACGGGGCTGAACCTCAATCTTCTCCAGGATGGTTTCAGTGCCGGCATAATCTACATCCGCAAGGGTATACACGTATGTCTTTCCCGGTTCAACAGTATTATCTGCATAGGTATATTTCGTGGTTTCCGTCGTGGATCCCTGCCCTTTCAAATTGTCATCCGTGGCGAAACTGGCAATCACGGACTCGCTACTCGTCCCTCGCTCCTCGCGACTCAGGACAAACCCCTGATTTTCAATCTCCGAACTTGTCTCCCATTCCAGCACCACAGTTCCTTTCACGGCTTTTCCGGTAAAGGTGGAAAGGGTAACGGGGAGAGACGTGTCTTCCCCATTCTGCCAGGAGAGGAAGGGATAGCCGTCATTGAAAGTGCCCGACAGATCCATATCCCAGTAATCGTTATTGGTGGCATCGTCATTGGGATTCGTCTCAAAATCCCAGGCTGTAGTTAATCCTTCAGTAATCTCATCGGTAAAGGTTGCCACATCCTTCATCTGAGCCGTAGTTTTGCCAGTACCGCCGTCACTGGATGATTGCCCGGAGGTTCCCGTGTCCCAGAAGGAGTCGACGACGTTCTCGGGATTATCTACATCTGCAACCAGTCCGCCTATGTACATAGCTCCACTAACTGAACCTGCAGCATAGCATTTTTTAATAGTGCCAGTATTATGTCCTATTAATCCTCCTACCCAAAGCATGCCATTAACTGATGCAGTTGAGTACGAATTCGAAATCGTGCCAACGTTAATATTTCCTATGATACCACCTACAAATGAGTCGGTAACATCAACAGAACCTGTAGTGTAGGAATAAGAAACTGTGCCTCCATCTTGATAACCCACAAGTCCACCTACGTAGTCCATTCCAGTTATATCCACATGGGTCACGCCGATGTTGATAATCGTGGCGGCGTCTGTTTTACCGAACAAGGCAATATATTCTGTAGATGGGCGGTTGATGTAGAGATTATCAATAGTGTTGCCATCACCGTCATAGGAGCCAGTAAAGGCTGTTCCATTTCCAATGGGTAAAAACCCTTTTTGGTCTTCCGCATCCCAGTTGGCTGTCCTATCGCCATCCCAGTCCACCTGGGTTTCGTCGGCATTAAAGGCGATATCGGCGGTTTGGATGAAATAAGCGCCCCAGTCGCCGGAGTTATTGCGTAATTCAATCAAATCTGCGGTTGTGGTAATCTGGTAGGGTGCAGCTTCTGTACCGTTGCCGCCACCATATGTCCCGGCGATTAAAAAACGACTCACCAGCATGAACACACCCGTAAAAATCCATAGCATTCTCTTCATCATTGTCTCCTTCTCTTCTTGAGCAGTATCTGTAGGATAAACAGACTGGTTTAACAGAATATCTGTCGAACCGGTCTATTAAACCTGTTCTTCATATATGCTCCATTAATGCTTATAAAATAATATAAACAATGTCAACCTTTTTCCTGAAATCGACATATACTACCTTTCATGAAAAAATAAATTATATTAATACTTTATTGCTTAATGTATTCTCTTCCGTAAAGATTAAGGTAAAAACTAATAATCAGGATATGTGAAGACACAAGGAATCCTTTGCCGGAGCAACATAACAGTCCCACAATCTGCTGGAAAGCGGAGAATCCGGACGCTTTTTGATTACTTATCGCAAAAGAATCAATATCAAAAAAGTAATGACGAAAAGTGCAGAAAAGATCATATGTAACAAAACATTTTGTCCCGCTGCCTTTTTCATCATATCTATATCGTTTGTATGGAGCAATAGAGTTTTTATCAGCCGCGGCAATATGACAGCATACGGAATCAGTGTTAACAGAATAGGCCAACCATGACTCAGAAAGATTGTTGACAAGACCACAATATTTACACATAAAATGATTTGAAAAATAACGAACAAGATTCCGGTTATTTTTCTGCCATGTCTCACTGTGACTCCCCATTTTCCTGCCGCGCGGTCTGCATCCACATCAATAATTTGTCCAATTAACAAAATGGAAAGAGTACTAATCCCGGTAATCGGCATCGCGATTAAAACCACCGGACTCAAACTAACATTTTGACCAATGACGGCAACCGCAATTGCCATTGGTCCAAATGCGAACCACACTGAAAATTCTCCCCATCCCCTGTAAGCAAGTTTTATTGGAGCCGCTGTATAGTATTTACTAAAAAACGTCGAGAGCACAGTGAGAATAACCAAAATAATTTTAAGATTGGATTGAACGCGAAACAAGAGGAGAATGGAAGTAATAATTGCCACAAGCAAGGCGATGCGGGCAATCCTGAACATTTCAGGCAGAACTGAAGGATCATTAACGATAACTCCGGAACCGCCACTGAATTCATTGCGGTTCATATTGATCTCATCCGTTCCCTGCAGTGTATCGTAGATGTCGTTGTACACGTTGGTTGCTATATGAAAACAAATACCCAATATAAGGACAAGGGCAAAATTAAGAGGGTAAAATTGCCCGCTAATGTAATATGCAAGCAAAGTTCCGGCAATCAATGGACTGATGATTGACGTTAAAAATGGTGCTCTGACCATTTTTATAAAACCAGGACGATTACTATTCATGAAATATCACCATATTATTTAAATTTATTATGCTGTATTGGCTCAAGCGGAAATGGACATTTTCTTAGATTCATTTCAGGATAAACTCCTTCTATTCAAAGCGGCCAGGCCAAGTTTATGTTGTCTTTTTTCAGACGCAGATCCATCATACTATCAAAGACTTCTTTCGGGGTGAGATAAAACCATGAACTGTGCAGACATTCATTATTGTAGTCATTGATATATTTTTCTCTTTGGCGACGGGCATCATCAATATCCAGATAGCTTGTTCTACGGGTTTCTTCAGTTTTTAATGTCCCACACTCTCAAATATTTAGCAGTTTAGACGCAAAATATGCAATAACACCCAGTCCCAACGGATAAAAAACAAAAAGCCAAACATAAGAAATAGTGTCTGCTTTACCTGGATTTTTTAAAAAATCATACCAGGTCGTGAGTCCGAGGCGGGAAGCAACCAGATTTAGTATGATAGCGCCCAAGAGAATGCCAATACCGAGTAGAAAAATATATAATATCTTCATGTTTTTTAGTTTTGTTTATTTTTTTCGTATTTTGTAGCCATAAAATCTATAATTATCCCATACATAATTCCTGCAAAAAATCCGGGGGTATCTTTGAATTCTGTTGCAAGAAAAAAGGAGCCACTTATGATAAATCCAAGAAACGCTCCACGAAATATAATATTTTGAGTATTATTTTTAATTTTGTAACAGGGTGCTAGACCAATTACCAAGCCTATGATAATTCTATTTATCCATGTGGCTAATATAAATAATTCATTTCCCCTAAAACCAAGCCTATTACTTACTCCAATTATACAAAAGATACCCAGGATAGCGCCTGTTACAATAGATATAAGCAGTCTTTTTTTCATGTTTTTAATGCGTTAATTAGTAATTTATTTTCTGTTCTGTTTTTATACCACAGAAATACTATTGTGACGATAAACAGTACAAGACAAACAATAACGGTACTGATGATACCTGGGTATTGCCCTTCAAATCCGTTCTCAGAAACATGCTTGAGTAATATTCCGCTATATGCCCAAACAAATACTGAGCCATAAATAATATTCCTGTCTTTGACCATGCGTGCGATGGCAATACCGGCACCGACCATAAGAATGATTATGGTCCAAACCGCGTCCGCAATACCAAAACCGTCCCAATTCAAACGAACCAAAAACACGGTGATATTGGCAATGGTTGCCACTGTGATCCATCCGAAATAGACGCTAAACGGTAGTCGGATGAAAAGCGTATCAGCTACAGTGTAGCGCTCATTGTTTATCATATCGGCAATTTTGATGAGGAAAAATAAAAGACTGAGCATAATCACTACCGAAAGCCAAATTATCCCATAATGCCAGGCAAATATCCAAGCGATATTGGCGATTGAAGTGGCAAGAAAATAGCGCCCAACCACGGCCAATCTCTCTTCTCGTTTTGGATCAACGCCTTTTTGCCATAAGCCGAATTGATACAAAATGTGACCGAGAAGCAAAAGATAAATAAGTCCCCAGATGGAAAAAGTAATCCCGGCTGGTGTAAAAAGATTGGCGTATGCATTGGAGGCTTCACCAGTTGTCACGCCGCCAATAGGCAAAGCATTTGCGAGATAATTGACCGTTACCATGGCGGCATAGGCGATGGTTGTAGTAATTTTTAACACAATATTATTTGTTCTCATCTTTTTAGCTTCTTCTTTGGAGTAACCAGTCACATCCTTTATTTCTTGATTGACATAGAGAAATTATGAACCTTCGATATTACCCACTATAGATATCATCACATTGACAGAATCTGCCAGACTCTGAAATTTCATTTCACTTTCCTGGATTTTTTCCAGTGATTGAAGCAATTCAGTGTCTTGATCTGGCAAATCTTCCGTCATTGTTATCCCTTTTTTTATATTTAACAGCTAGGAAAAAGAATTTGGTAGAAAAAATGAGCTTACGTTTGCGTATGAATTAATATAATTGCTCTTTTGCTAAAACACAAAATTATACTGATTATTTTTTGGATAATGATTATTCCGGTCAAATCAGACAGTGATTCCGGCTCAATTTGGACACCTTGAGCGTTACTTTCTAGCCACAACCGCCAGAGGCAGTAAAAACTTGCACCATCTTGGGCTCTATTTCGGTGTATTTTAAAAATGCTCCCTGACACAAATGGTTCTAATCTCGCTTTTTCATTTATTCAGGCTATCAAAGTACACTTATATAGCCAGTTTAAAGCTGTTTTAGTCAGAAATATTGCCAGTTGGGGGGGGGAAGACTGTGAGATTGAGGGGAGTTATTCTAAAGCAGCCTTTTGAAGTATACTGTAATTCAGATTATTGCTTAATGAAAATTATTAAGAGCATTCGTTTATATGGATACTTATCCGATTTCTAATGATGTTAAAATCAAATTATTGTACTTGAAACAATACATGGAAAGCCCCATATTCAATTAACAAACATATCCTATGAAGAAAATTGCAAATTCCTCTCAGATCATAAAAATTTTTTTGCATTCAGATAACGATGAAAACCAAAGGAATTAAATGATAAAAAATCACGAGGTTCCCGAAGAATCAGTTACTAAGGAAAACTTCAATCAACAAATAATAACAATCATAAACAAAATATCCCGCCGATGGCTGGATGTACAAGAAGAGTCTGAAGTTTATGATGTTATCGCTGAGGGTATAAAAGAATTTCTTCCAGGTGTCTTATTGGTAGTGTAATTTTCTTTCTGTAAAAAGGCTCAAAGTTTTTCAAATTCAGGTA
>JBNGCV010000095.1:0-5424 GCA_049975465.1 Kosmotogaceae bacterium
AGACAGGAAATTGTCACTCAAAAATCAAAAAATATATGTGTTTATTTTCAAGGCACCGATGATGAACAAAAACTTGAACAAGCAAGCCGTTTCAAAGAGTGGATGGAGAAAAATCAGAAACTTGAAAATGTTGAGATCAATCGGGGCGAATACCGACCGGCATTAAAGGCTGTTTTTAAAGATGATATTATAGCAAAATATCCTATTAGTCCGTCGCTTTCAGCGCAGCGCCTGAAAATGATGAATATCGGAGAAATAATCACTGTGTGGGCATTTGGCGATGACAATTTCCCAATTGTTTTGAAAAGTAAAGGGGAAGAATATACCTCATTGCCCGACCTTATGAATCAGAGCCATCCTGTTGGAACCATTGCATTAAGAAACGAACAGCTCTTTGACATTGAGAAAGAATATGTAATAAACGAAATAAAACATGTCAATAAAAAGAGAGTCATTTCGGTGGAAGCAGACGTCCCTATGACAAAAATGGTTCCACTCATCAGAAAAATAAATCAATGGATTCGTGAAAATCCTTCAGAATCGGTTAATATTTTTATCGCTGAGCAAAGTATGGAAACAGCGACATCCTTTATGGAATTATACAAGGCATTTATCCTTGCCGCCCTGATTGTATATTTATTACTTGCCGCACAATTTGAATCATTATTACATCCGCTGAATATCATGCTGACGGTTCCTGTCGGATTTGCCGGGGCAGTTCTGGCTCTTCTGCTGACAGGCGGATCTTTGAATGTTATATCTCTTATCGGAATTGTTATGCTCATCGGTATCGGTGTAAATGATGCCATCCTTAAACTGGACTATATGGTAAAAATGCGAACAGAAGAAAAACAAACAGTCAGAGAATCAATTTTAAGTATGAGCAAAGTGAAATTTCGTCCTGTTTTAATGACGACAATGACGACAGTAATGGCAATGCTTCCGATGGCGCTGGGATACGGAGGAAATTCTGAAATCAACCAGCCTCTTGCCGTAACCGTTATCGGCGGACTGACTTTAACAACTTTGTTCACGCTTTTTATTACCCCTGTATTTTTTGAACTATTTGAAAGCAAACATGATAAGATTTCTTAGATTCTCCTTAAAACATCCTGTCAGCATTTTGATTGCCATGGCGATTATAGTTCTTATTGGATTGAATTCTTTTATTCATATTCCCATAGAAATCAGACCGATATCTGAAGGCGGCAATAAGGATCGCACCTATAAAATACAAATAAATGCCTTATGGCCCGGACAGACGGCAGAAATTATTCAAAAAAGTATCACATCGCCGATCGAAGAACATTGTGTCAGAATCAGAGATTTAATAGATATCAGAAGTTCAACAACTGATTCAGAAAGCTTTGTCACCCTGAGCTTTCCGGATGATAAGAATAAAAAGTATTACCATATCCATGTACGGGAGAAAATCTGGCATCTACAAAAAACAGGTATTATACCGGATGAAGCCGACATCGGCATCCAGGTTTTGTATGAAAACGAAGAAGAGCGGAAACAATTTTCGGAAGCCTTTATTGAATTCCAGATCAATGGTCCCTATGAATTGAATCAATTACGGCAAATAACAGATCAAAACATTGCACCGAGGATTCAATCTTTGGAAGGCGTCAGTGATATAAAAATTTTTGGGGGTTCTTCTGGTTATGTGGCAATTCATCTGAATCCTGATAAATTGAATCAATATGCACTGTCTGCAAAAGAAATCTGTGAACAGATTAATACGCAATTTACTTATATGGGTCTGGGACGGATTAAATCTGACAATTCAAACCGTATGCTGCTATTTGACAACCGGCCTCAATCATTTCAGCAGCTATTGGATATATACATCAAACCTGGGCTGACACTCAATGAAATTGCCGACATAACGTTTGAGTACCAGCCTTCTTATTCTCTTTCAAGACGAAACGGCATGGCATTGATTACTGTTCAGGTATTCAAGAAACCATATGAGAATGCACTGGAGTTTTCTAAAAAGGTAAGAGAAACAATTAATCAGATACAGTCTGAATTGCCGATATCAACAGAACTGGTTATCACAAAAGATCAGTCAGAGGAACTGCGGAATGAAATCGTGGCATTTGGTATTCGTTTCTTTATTATAATGAGTGTGATTTTTCTAATCCTGTATCTTGTATTCCGGAAATTTTACCCCGCTCTGCTAATTCTAACGATAGTTTTTCTCACATTATGCGCGACATCAGTTTTTCTTTATTTCAGTTCATCTACCATCAATATTTTAACATTAGCCGGCATTGCCCTGGTTTTGGGAATGGTGGTTGATAATGCCGTGGTCATAATAGAGAATATTCAACATTACAGCAATCTGGGAAAGCGCCCTTATATTTCCGCATTGCGTGGAACTCTTGAAATATTTTCACCTCTGGTAGCATCTTCAGCCACAACACTCTTTGTCTTTTTTTCTTTGCTGTTTCTGGTTGAAAGACTCGGAAATTATTATCATTCAATGGCTTATGTCCTTGGATTTACTCTGTTTTCTTCACTGTTGATTTCAGTTGTATTTATTCCGGCTTCCTATTTATACAGCCCGGAAAAATTTAATTCTCACCCAAGAAGCCGGCATTCATTTTATTCTTTATACCGAAGGATTTTAGCTTTTATGCTAAAATATTCCCTTGTTTTCTCCATAGGTTCACTTAGTTTGCTTGCTTTGATTTTTCTGATTTTTTTTAAAAATATTGAGACCGGAACAAATTATCAGGCAACATCTGCCATACCGGAAACAAGAGTAAATATCACGGCGCCAAAGGGCGTAACCCTTACCACACTTGATGCCATGACACAATCATTTGAAAAAATTGTAATGAATTTCGATACTCATGCTGAAATCAAAACCTATATTGATCAGCGGAATGGATGGGCTTCATTGATTATCCAATATCCGGATACCCTAAAAAATCAAATACTGCCGTATCAGATTGAATCCAGACTGATTGGCCAGGCCGTGGATTATGCCGGCGTGGGAATTTTTATCAGCGGCTTTTTCCCTGAGCCTTATTCGAACGGTGGATACAAAATCTATACAATGTACAATACTCATCTTAAGATATCCGGTCCGGACTATGATAAATTATGGGAATTATCTAAAAGTATTCTCACATTGGCCCAGACCGATCCCCGTGTTGGCGAGACGATCATCACGCCTTCAGTGCGTAATCTGTGGAATCTTCAAAATGAAACACATCATTACCGGTATGCTATTGATGTTGGGTATTTATGGAAAAATAATATATCCATACAGACAGCATATTATGCGTTTTTTGAGTTATTTCCATATCATTTCTGGCAAAGTGAATTGTCGATCGGTGGCCGACAGGTGCCGGTAAAAATGTCAGCCACTAGAGAATTACCCGAATTGGATGCTATTCAAAAGAGTACACTTCAATTCAGCAATGGTAAGTCTGCAAGCTTCTCTTTATTAGCAAATATACAACCGGAAAAGAAAATCGAATGGATAGATAAAAAAAATCAGCAATTCCAATTTACTCTTGCCTGGAATTATCGCGGCCCCGGAGAACTTAATGACAAACATGTTCAAACACTGCTGGAAAGCATAAAGCTTCCTCCAGGCTACATTCTGGAAAAAGAAGAATGGACATATTTAACTCATCAGGAAAAAAAATCACTCAATCGTCTGATCATTTATGCCATACTGGGCGTGTATATCATTATGACCATCTTGTATAATTCTTTGTGGAAACCTTTTGTTATTTTTTTAAGTGTCCCTTTTTCACTTATCGGCGTATTTCTTCTATATCTGTTTTTTAACAGAAGTTTTTCAGCCGACTCATATATTGGTATTGTTTTATTAATTGGCATTGTCGTAAATGATGCAATTGTCCTTGTGGAGAGAATTTCACAATTGGAAATGAAAAGCCTTCATTTGAAACAGGCTGTTTTACAATCTTCCATTGAAAGAATACGTCCAATATTAATCACAACCATTACAACAATCGGAGGATTGTTCCCGCTCTTGTTTTTAAAAACAGGCAACACAGCTTTGGCAGGCATACTTGAAGAATTAAGCTTTATTATGATCGGAGGTCTGATTAGCTCCACACTTTTTACAATTACTATCATTCCCGTTTTTTATCACTTATTTCACAGACTGGTTAGCTGGGATATTCGAGTTTTTAGATATAACAAAGGAAACGAATTATGACAAAAAAAATTACGTGTATAATATGGCTGATTTTGATAGGAATTTCTGCATCAGCCGGGATTGATGATTCGTTGCCATTTGACAGTCTTATTCCCGGTGCAATGGAAAAAAATCCTGTCGTAAAACGTGCCAAAATGGATATTCAACTGTCAGAGCTTGATAAAATGGAGTTTTATTTTGATTATATTCCTCCAATAAATCTCTCCCTTGGCAGCAGCAGCATGATACAGGGAGCCAGAAAGGTGCAATTGGGCGGAGATATCTTTCTTCAGGAGGAGAAAAAATATCAAAGTCATTCAATGGGAGTCTCATTATCGTACTATCTTGTTCAGTGGGGACAAAAACGAAGAAATTTGAATATTCAGGAAATGAAGGTGTTGAAAAGCCGTTACGAATATATATCTGTTTACAGGGTTCATCTATTGCAATTAATCAAAGACCTGCTGAAATTAGAGTCACTCCTTTTTCAAACCAGGCTGAATGAAAAGGAGATAGAAGATTTAAACCGTCAACTTGAATTGGTAGAAAAAAAAATTGAGTCCGGCAGCCTTTCAGCAGTGAATGGCTGGAAATTTTCAGCAGAAATAAGCAACGAACTCAATCGAACGGAACATCTCAAACAAGAGGTCCTCAGTCTAATGCGAATTATTGAGAACAACTATGGATTAGAGACTCATACATTTGACCATATAAACCCGGTTCCAGTAATAGATGAAGTTGATTTTTCTTTGCCAGACCGGCTCCCGGCTATCGAAGCAATTCAGAAAAACATCGATATTGCATACAAAGAGATGGAAAACATCAAACGAAAAACATTCCCTGATATTGGTATCAGTATGGGATATTTTCGAAGTGGGACCGAAATGGCCGATGTATGGTCAGCATGGGATGAAAACTGGAATGCCAGCGCCTCTGTCAATCTTTCATTTAACCTATCCAACATTTTTCTCAATAAAACCCGCATAGAGAAAAAACAAATTCTAATTAATCAAATGCAGGAGGATATCAACAGCTATTATCAGGAATGGAATCAATGGCTGGAAGATCTGACTCGTAGATTTAAACAAACCCAAAAGGATATTTTAATGATTCAGGAAAATCAAAAAATCTACGATAAAATATTTGAATATGAATCTAAGCGGTATGAACAAGGCCTTGTCAGTTTTGAAAATTATATTGAAATCAGACATCTGAAAATGCAGCATAAAATTGATCTT
>JBNGCV010000096.1:0-5349 GCA_049975465.1 Kosmotogaceae bacterium
CTTCCTTCTTCTCCTGTGATATAAGGATCTCTATCCTCAATTATAGCCTTTGCGAAATCTTTTAAAAGAGGTACATGACCATTTCCATATACAGTCTCCGGATCAGGTAAATTCATGAAAGGATGATCTTCTACCCCATCAAAACGCCATGTCTGAATTCTATTAACTGCCAGACCACCTATCACAACAGTTCCTTTTTCTCCAGACACAGTGAGCGTTTCCTCTAAATTCCTGGGATAAACATTTGCTGTTCCTTCAATAATGCCAACACTTCCATTTTTAAACTTTAGAATGGCAGTACCAAAATCCTCAGCTTCAATATAATCATGATTAAAATTCCTTGTTACAGCATATAACTCTTCTACTTCACTACCTATTGTCCACTGAAGCAGATCTATGTTATGTGAACATTGATTCATCAATGTTCCACCATCAATTTCCCACGAACCTCTCCATGGTGCCTGTTTATAATAATTCTCATTTCTGTTCCAGAGAATTCTTGCAGTTACATGAAAAATCCTACCAAAATCATTGTTATCGACTGCTTTTCTCAGTTCTTGAATAGGAGGGTTAAACCTGTTCTGAAAACATACACCTAACTTCAAATTTTTTCTTTTAGCAAGCCCAATCATCTCATCCATTTGTTCAGTAGAAAGCGCCATCGGCTTCTCAACCAAAACATGCTTTCCAGCAGATAGAAAATCTATTGTATTCTTATAATGATTCCCACTTTCCGTCGCAATGACCACAAAATCAATATCGGAATCTAAAAGACAGGAATAGTCTTGATAAATCTTAGGGTATAGGGTATAGGGTATAGGGTCTAGTGAAGAACTAGAATTATTAGAAGACTTTTTGGTTTTTGGATTTTTATTATCTTGCCATACCCCAGACCCTAGACCCCAGACCCGCCTTCTTCCGTAATTAACTTTTTTACTATAAACTGCTGCGGCTTTCTCCGCTTTTTTCTCAATAAGATCACAAACCGCCACCAAATCAACCAAATCACAATTCGCCGCAAACGCTTCAATATGTTTTTTTATTCCTATTCTTCCACAACCAATTAACGCACCACGTAATTTCGACATTAAATCCCTCCAATAAGCCCGGGTTTAGGGTATGGGGTTTAGGGTCTAGTTAATTCAAATGCTTTTTTCCTTAAGAGTTTTAATTAATGATCTCAACATCTTGTTTACAAGTAAACACTGATTAGATAAGCTCTCTTGATCATTGCTATCAATATAGTTCAATCTTTTTGCAACTTCTATTTGAGTAATTAACTCCAATAAAGAGCCCTGAGCGATATATAGAAAATTCACATATTCTTTTAAATGTTGCCTCCCATTCCCTTCAGCGATATTTGAAGGTACTGAAATTGCTGATCTTCTCATTTGATTTGTAAGACCGTAAATCTCAGATTTAGGAAATTTCTTTGTAATTCTATAAATGTCTTCTACTAACATCATGCTGCTTGTCCAAACTTTTAAATCTCTAAAATCCATCGTGCCCTCCCAAATATTTTTTGTGTAATTTTCCAAATGATTCAGCATATGTTTCAAAAATGCTTAAGCTTCTAGTTTACTCACTAAACCCCAAACCCTAGACCCTACACCCGCTTCTCCTCTTCACTATTTGCTTTATTTATATGGTTGTTTCACCTATACCCCAAACCCTAGACCCTACACCCGCTTCTCCTCTTCACTAATTACTTTAAGTATTTGATCGTTGTTCTACCTAAACCCCAAACCCTAGACCCTACACCCGCTTCTCCTCTTCACTATTTGCTTTATTTATAAGGTTGTTTCACCTACACCCCAAACCCTAGACCCTACACCCGTTTTTTACAATATCTCTATTTTTCTACTGCTTATTCCAAAATTTTGTAGCACATTCTTCGTGTCAAAAACAAAATCAGCGTTATCGACAACCATCTGGTAATCGACGTTTTTTCTATGGCCGGTGGTGATGATAACAGCAGCAGCGTTTTGAATTAGTTCTTTTGTAAGAGGAACTGTTTTTATAGTCTCATTTTCATATTCAAAACTCTCAATATACGGATCAACAACATCTATATTTGCTCTTTGTTTTCTTAGGTGCTCATACACTTTAAGAGCTGGTGATTCTCTCATATCATCAATCTCATTCTTATAAGCTATTCCCAGCATTACAATCTTTGCATCGTTCAAGCATTTTTTCTTTTTGTTAAGAGCTTTCATGAGCCTATCAACAACGTACTCAGGCATAGAATCATTTATTTCTCCAGCAAGCTCAATAAGGCGGGTATGATAGTCATATCTTCTAGAAATATAAGTCAAATAAAAGGGATCAATAGGAATACAGTGTCCACCAACCCCGGGGCCGGGATAGAAAGGCATAAAACCAAAGGGTTTAGTAGCAGCTGCATCAATAACCTCCCACAAATTAATACCCATTTTATTTGCGACAATAGACATCTCGTTAATAAGACCAATATTAACAATTCTGAAGGTGTTTTCAAGAATCTTTGCCATTTCTGCCTCTTTGGGAGAAGAAACAGTAAATACTTGAGCATCAAGCACAGATTCATATAAAGCTTTAGCAACTTCTGTTGATTCTTCACCTACTCCTCCAACTACCTTGGGAGTATTCTTTGTTTTGTAAATCAAATTACCGGGATCAACACGTTCAGGACTAAAAGCAAGATAGAAATCTTCTCCACATTTCAAACCACTTTCTTCAAGTATCGGTTTAAGCACTTCTTCTGTAGTTCCTGGATATGTTGTTGATTCAAGAACCACAAGCATATCTTTATGTAGTCTTTTCGACAATTCCTTGGCAGACTTTTCAACATAGCTCAAATCTGGCTGTTTGAATTTATTTAAAGGTGTAGGAACACAAATAGCAACAACATCACATCCTGCAACTTCGTTAAAATCTGTTGTCGCCCTTAAGCGACCTTCATTAACAATCTTTTCAAGATCAGCTGGCAGAACATCTCCAATATAATTATGTCCTTCATTAACCATCTTCACCTTCTGATCCTGAACATCAAAACCAATTACCTTAAAACCAGCCTTTGCTTTCTCAACCGCCAGTGGCAGTCCTACATATCCAAGACCTATAACACCAATAACCCCCTTCTTACTTACAATTTTCTCCTTCAACATATCATCACCTCATTTCTTTAATAAACGAGAATCCGAGATTAGCTTTCCAAATAACGTCCAACATTTCATTTCGTCCATTGTCCATCACTTCGTTTCGTCCATCGACTGGTGCAAAAATACCAACTTAAAACACGTTAACAGTGAACCGTTTTCCGTTGTCTGATTGGTTCTAATGCCCTCTCGAGAGGGCTGCCGGAGGCTGGGTGTGTTCATTTTTCTTTGGGTTGACACACCTCGTCGCTACGCGCCACTCCTCTCTAGAGGAGATTCAAACGAAAGTACAAAAGAAGTGAACCGAATTACAACCAAAGATTAATGAACCAAAATAATTCTTATTAGCTATACCCTATACCCTATACCCTAAACCCGCTTCTTTTCTTCACTTTAAGTATTTGGTTGTTTTACCTATACCCCAGACCCTAGACCCTAAACCCGTCTCTCAAATTTCTTCAAAGAAATTTTGCTTCTCAACCAGTTGTTTTTCCGGTACTTCTCCAAAATACTTTGCTGGAACACCAGCATATATTTTTCTTGCTTCCAGATTCTTTGTAACTACACTCCCAGCAGCGACGAGTGCATCTTCACCAATTACAATTCCAGGAAGTATTGTGGCATTAGCACCTATTCTGCTACCTCTTTTTAAAACAGGACCACCAAAGTGTTTCTTTCTTTCTTCAGTCCTTCCGAGGAAATTATCATTGGTAAAAGTAACTTCAGGAGCAATAAAACAATAATCTTCAATGGTTGAAAAAGCAGTGATGTAGGCATTGGTTTCAATTTTGACCCTCTTGCCAATTTTGCATTTATTTTCTATCGTAGCACCCTTTCCAATAATCGTTTTCTTTCCTATTAATGATTTTTCTCTTATTGTAGCGAGATCGCCAACGAAACAATTCTCCTCAAGTGAAGCGCCTCTATAAATAACACAACAGGCTCCGATTTTTACATTATTAGCAATCACTAAATCAGGAAGTGTTTCCTTTGTAGTAGTAGCACTACTACCAGAAACAAAAGGTTCCTTCCCAAGGACAGTATTATCACCAATGACAACATTATCTCCAATTTCAACTCCAATGTGAATAACAACATTATGACCAATCACACAGTCGTTTCCAATCACAGCTCCATCTTCAATAATCACATTCTTACCTTTTATGATGTTTTTCTCTTCCATAATGATCACATCCTCAATCAACGTTGTTCGTGGTTCGTTGTACGTAGTTCGTGATATCAAAGATTCTAATTCTTGTGTTCTTTAAAAGTCTGCCAAAATAAAGTTCATTTGTTTTGTTCTGTACTTCTTTTGATTTAAGCTTACAACCCACCACGAACTTTTGTACAACGGTAACTGATTTGTTGAACTTCCGTACAACCTACTGACGCCAACGTGTTTTTTCACTTAATTCTCCTCTAGAGAGGAGTACCGCGAAGCGGGGAGGTGTGTCTGTTTAACCAGACCCTAAACCCTAGACCCTAAACCCTAGACCCTAAACCCGCTTTTCAAGTTTTAGGTATTTGTTTATTGTGTCAGCTACATACTCAACTTCTTCATCAGTCATTTCTGGAAATATCGGCAATGCAAGTGTTTCTTCACAGGCCTTTTCCGTTTCCGGTAAAACTAGACCATCCGGGACATATTCTTCAAAACACTTCTGCTGATGAAGCCCCATTGGATAATAAATCGAGGTACCAATTCCATTTTCCTTCAAAAACCCTCTCAAATAATCTCTTTGCTTTCTACTAAATCCATTGAACCTAACAACATACTGATGAAACACATGCGAATTATCTGAAGGAACACCGGGGTATAATACAAACCCGGGTTTAGGGTTTAGGTTTTTGGGTCTAGTAGAATCTAATTCTTTATCTAAACCCCAGACCCTAGACCCTAGACCCGCTTCTTCAAAAAGTTTTGCATAAGCAATTGCTATTTTTTTTCTATCCTTCTCATATTCTTCAAGTTGCTTAAATTTAACTCTTAAAAAAGCAGCCTGTAGTTCGTCGAGTCTCGAATTAATACCAACTACATCATGGATATATTTTTTCTTAGAACCATGAACACGGAAACTTCTACAAAAATCCGCTATTTCATCGTCATCAGTTACAATCATCCCACCATCACCATACGCCCCAAGATTCTTTGTAGGGAAGAAAGAAAAAATCGCTGCGTCTCCAACTGAACCACCTTTTTTGACAGTTCCAT
>JBNGCV010000097.1:0-5270 GCA_049975465.1 Kosmotogaceae bacterium
TGGTTTTTGCTCCTGTCGGTTCACGGTAAACGGTTCACGGTTCACGTCTTTTGAATTTTCTTGATCTCTCGTTTTGTATTTATTGTTTTTTTAGACTTTGCGTACAACCCACAACGTACCACGTACAACGGTATCTAACACGCACAACGCACAACCTACTATCGCACAACGTGTTTTTCGCTCCTGTCGGTTCACGGTAAACGGTTCACGGTTCACGTCTTTTATATGTTGTTTATGCACCAATCGATGGACGAAGCTTGTAATAACAAGCGTTGGACGATGGACCAAGTGAAACGTTGGACGTGTTTTCTCTCGGGCTCTCGTATTCTCGTTTAAAGAATTGTCCTCTGCCCCAGAAGTAAGGCCATAGAAAATCACTCAAATAATTCTTCAAGTGAAAAAAGCGTTAGTGAGCCATCATTCTTTGACATATCATAAAGTTCCTTGCTAAATCCAGACTTCGAAAATAGGATATACATTTTTTCCCTGGCACTGAATATACCACTTTTCTCGATAAGTTTATTTAACTCAGCAGTTCCTACTTTTTGATTACGCCACTTGCATTCACCAAAAAGCATCACTTCATCATTTTGACCAACAATATCAATCTCTTCCTGTTTCTTTTTGTAGGGATTATTTCCCCACCATCTTCCAATCTTTCTAAATCGAACTTTAAATTCACCATTGGCATTTTTTCTTTTTACAAAATCAGCACAAACTTTTTCAAAAGTTTTTCCTATATAATTACTCAACTCTGGTAATATCCTTTTATTTAGAAGGTAATCACCCATGCCAGTTTCTATTAAAGTACTTTCTGGAAAAATAAAATTATACCAAAATCGAAACATCTCATCTCTTAAAGAATATAGAGACTTTCTAGAACTTTCTTTCTCTGTTACAGGAACCTCTCTGTCAATAATTTCCAGTTCCATTAGAGTTTTAATATATTTGCTTGTTTTATCATTTCTTTGTCCTATCTTATTGGCTATTTCATTGAGCTTACTTGCGCCAGACGCTATAGCTTCAATTATAGAATTGTATAAAGCTGGTTCCCTGAGTTCCTGTCTTAAAATTAGTCTTGGTTCTGCGTATAGATACGCAGAGGTATCCAGAAAATTGTTCATAATGTTTTCTTCAATTGTGAGATACTCATCCCACTTCAACAAATATTGTGGTACTCCTCCAAGTATCCCATAGGAGATAATCTTTTCTTCAAATCCCAGAGTAGGAAAAAAATCAGAAGCTTCAAGATAACTGAATGGTTCTATTTTGAACTGCGCGGTTCGTCTTCCAAAAAGAGGGCTTTTACTACCAAGTACTTCTTTTTCCATAAAACCTATTGAAGATCCACAAAGAACAATAAAAAGTTTTGAATCATTGAATTCATGATCTATCATTCTTTGCAATAAAGAGGGAATTTCCGGGCTTGCATCTGCCATATATGGAAACTCATCAATAACTAACAATAGATGTTCTTTCTTAGCTTTTTCACCCAAAAACTTGAAAAGCTTCTCCCACGATTCAAAAGGAGCAATAGTATCATTCATTTCATAATGTTCCAGTACAGTTTTCGAAAAATTATCAAGCATTACTTTTTCATTTACCTCATCACAAACGAAAAAAATACAATTTTTCCCTTCAGAAAACCTTTTTAACAACGTTGTTTTACCAACACGACGCCTTCCATAAACAACGATCATTTGAAAACCGTCCTTCTCCCATAGCCTATTCAGCTTTCCAAGTTCCCTCTTTCTTCCAACAAACACATTATCACCTCATATATTAATTAACTTTATAGTTATTAACTCATAAGTTAATTATATCATATAATATTTCCTAACATCTTCGAAATTAATGAGGCATTATGATGTCTGTATATTTTTACAAACTTTATCCCTTGGGACCACAGAAAATTGACCCCACTACGTCTTGTGCAGGTAATCCAAGAAAGCATTAAGTCGTTTTTAATAAAAGGGTAGAATAAATGACTTACTGTTAGAGCCAAGCAAACTGCTTATTTTTTACCAGTTAATCTTCCGCTGAAAGCGCATATCCGTGTGTTTCCCAACACGCCTATCAAGGGGTTTATGTATTTTGTACTTCCGCACAACGTACAACCTACTGTCGTACAACGTGTTTTTCGTTCCAATCGGTTCACGGAAAACGGTTCACGGTTCACGTCTTTTGAATTTTCTTGATCTCTCGTTTTGTATTTATTGTTTTTTTGAATTTGCCTACAACGCACAACGAACTATCGTACAACGTTTTCTGAATTTGTAGTTTTTCTCTCGTGTTCTTGGTTCTTTTTAACTACCAGTGTATAATAATGGTAGTAAAATAGATCCAGGATGGTGAATTATGAGTGAAGTTATTCGTTTCTTTGAAAACCATTATGGTTATGCAAGAATGAAAGATTTAAAAGCACATGGAATACACACACGAGAAATTAAAAATCTCCTTGAAAAAGGGGTAATAGAAAAAGTTAAGCCTGGCCTCTACCGCCTGTCTTCACTTTCAGGGAATAAAGAAATCTCTCTTGTAGACGTATGTCGAGCAGTACCAGAAGGAGTAATCTGTCTGATATCTGCCCTAGACTACTATGAATTTACTACTTTTTCTCCATGGGAGGTTCATGCTGCAGTTCCTCATGATCTCAAAGAACCCACAATAGAATACCCACCAGTGAGATTTTTTCATTTTAGAGAAAACACATATTCCCTTGGTATTGAAACAATCAATACTGAATTCGGACCAATAAGAATTTATAACCGAGAAAAAACCATCTGTGATATATTCAGGTTCAGAAATAAATTAGGAGAGGATCTAGCAATCGAAGCCCTTAGAAACTATCTTGTCTGGAGCAAAAGAAATACTACAAAACTAAGAAAATACGCAAAAGTCACAAGAATGGAGAAGATCATGTCACCGTTCATTAAAGGTATGGTGCACAAATGAGTAAAGAAATACGAAATATGGCAGCTTCAGTAAAAGCAAAACTATTAAAAATTGCCAAAATGAACAAAGTCGATTATACAAGAATATTACAGCGATATGCTCAGGAAAGATTTCTCTATAGACTTTCGATTTCAACCTTTAAAAGTAACCTTGTTCTCAAAGGAGCTATGATGTTTTTAGCTTATGGATTGCCAGATCTCCGTCCGACAAAAGACATCGATTTCCTGGGAACTGCTATTTCCAATAAACCAGATAATATCAAAAGAATTATCAAACAAATTACTTCAATACAATACAATGATGCAATCATTTTCGATGGAGAAAATCTAAAGGTTTCAGTAATTATTGAGGAAGGAGAATATCATGGAGTGAGGATAATTATCCCATGGTATATTGAAAAAACAAAAGGTAATTTACAACTCGACATTGCCTTTGGAGACCAGATACACAATGGACCTATCGAAGTAAAATTCCCTACACTTATTGATCCCGACAAACCACAAATAATGGTTTATTCCAAAGAAACAGCATTAGCAGAAAAATTACAAATAATCATAAGTCTTAACTATGAAACGAGCAGAATGAAAGATTTCTACGCTATTTACTATCTTTGTTGCCATAGTTCTTTCATCTTAAGCAATCTTCACAAAGCAGTTCTCCAAACTTTTGAAAATAGAAACACGCCATTGCAGGACATAGAAATCATTTTTTCAAAAGAGTTCCAAACAAATAAAGAAAAACACACACAGTGGAAATCTTTCTTATCCAGAAACAGGCTAAACGACGAACCTAACTTCATGCACCTCATGATAAAACTAAAAACCTTTTTTCTTCCCTTGCTTCAGTCTAATAAAGACCTTGTTTGGAATCCCAAAAAATGGTCTTGGGAAAACACTAAATAGTAGAGTAACTTTTACTTAATAACTTTAAAACTATTGACTAGAGCTTACTTTATAACCATATAACTTAAATAATCGCACTTAACTTCTTAAAGCTACTAAACATAATATGAAATTTTTTCTCCCAACCTTTTAGAGGGCGAAAATGATTTCTTACCCATATTTTATGCGTTCCGCTATGAAACGAATATATGATATAATCGTTCTGTAATAAAACTATTATCTTAGGGAGGTAACATATGAAACTTGATTCAACTTTAGAAATTCTAAGCCTTATTCAAGAGAGAAAACTTCAAAAGTTGCCTGAAAAATTGAGGCTTTTCTATGAAAGAAATGAGCAAAAAAACAGGGCTGTTTTGATCTTTGGCCCAAGAGGTGTTGGAAAAACCACTTTTATGCTTAGCAGGATAAAAAACAAAAAGATTTTTTATCTTTCCGCAGATAACCCCCTGGTTTCAGCTGTGAGCCTTTGGGATCTTGGAAATGCCATTTTCATGAAAGGATATGAGGGAATCGCAATAGATGAGGTTCATTACGCTAAAGACTGGAGCATTCATTTAAAGGCATTGTATGATTCCTTTCCCGATAAAATAATCTGGGCTAGTGATAGCAGTAGCTTAGTATTAAGGCATGGAATTGCTGATCTATCCAGAAGATTTTCCAAAGTTGAAATCCCTTTGATGTCTTTCAGGGAGTATCTTGCACTTAAAGAGGGAGTGATTCTTCCAGTTATAGATCCACTTTCACCAGACAAAAAACTTGTCAAGAAGGCTATGGACTTGGTCAACATACTTTTCGCCTTTCAGAATTTTATGGAAGAAGGTTTTAGACCTGTTTTTTTAGAATGGGATTACCATGAGCAAATAATGAATATTATAGAAAAGACCCTTCATGGGGATATACCTTTTTTTGTACCACAGATCACCAATATTCACTTTAGATTGATGAATGCAATAGTAGGTTATCTTTCTATGTCGAAAATTCCAACTATAAATGTAGAAGGTATGTGTAACGAATGGGGTATAGGAAAAGCGAAATTATATCAGTTGTTGCATGTTATGGATGTCACAGGACTGATAAGAATAATATATCGTGAGAATGACACTAAAACTTACTCAAAAGGAGCCAAAATCTTTCTATCTGACCCATCTTTTTACTCCGTTCTTGGAGGGGATATTGGAACAAGAAGGGAAGCATTTGTAGTTGCTGCTTTTTCAAGCGCAGGGAAAAAAGTGTTTGCAAGTAAGAACGAAGAAGCGGGAGATTTTCTTGTAAATGGTTCAGTTATTGAAGTGGGTGGTAGAAGTAAAGCAAAAAAGAAAGCTGACTACCTAATACGCGACAACACTGACCTACCTCATAGAAACATAATTCCACTATGGCTGCTTGGATTTATGTATTGATACATAGTGGTAT
>JBNGCV010000098.1:0-5176 GCA_049975465.1 Kosmotogaceae bacterium
CTAATCTTTGTTCTTATATAGTATCATTTACCCATACTAATTAGCGAGGAACCAAAAATTTATGTCTAAATAACCTGAAATAACTTTCTTCAAAGTCCAGAGCTTTGATTTTACTTGATTTTAAATCTCATGGCAGCCTGGATTTATCGTTGCAATCCTCAGTATCACACGGAAATTGATTAAAACCATTATAATGAATAAAGAAAAATCTGAGCAGAAGAACTCAATCATTACAGTGAATGAACCTCTAGATTTTTGCTGATTTTGTTGGAATTATAAATTTGACTTAGAATATTGTATGCGTATAATAATTACCTATTATGAAAATTACTCATTGTCCGATTAGCGGCAGTTCAAGAGGAGTCACCTACCTCGATTTGGGAAAAGTTCCCCTTGTTAACAATCTGTGCGATACACGGGAAGAATCCCTTGAAGTTGAGCGATTCCCGCTTGCAATCCAATTGTTCCCTGAGAGCAAACTAACATGCTTAACCGATGCTGTCGACAAAGATAAATTATTTCAAAATTATCTTTATCGGTCCAATGTCAATAAACCATATTTACAACATTGTTCTCAAATGTTTGATTATTTGACCGGGTATGTTGATTTGAAACCCGGGGACATTGTTGTCGATATTGGTGGCAACGATGGTTCTTTGCTTTTGGAGTTTCGCAAAAAAAATCCGGATCTGCAATTGATCAACGTGGACGCCAGCCAGAGTTTTAAGGAAATCAACATTGAAGCTGGCATTGCGTATTTCAATGAGTACTTTGGTGAAGATACCGTTTTGCCTCAGAAAGCAAAATTAATCACCTCAACCAATGTCTTTCAGCACACTCAGCCCATACGTTCTTTTGTGAAAGGCATTTACAACAACCTGCAAAATAACGGCATTTGGAGCCTTGAATTCCCTTACATCCTTACAACCCTGCTCAACGATAATTACGACCAGATTTACCATGAACATGTATTTTACTTCAACCTTCAGAACATTATGGACCTGGCGAACCAGGAAGGCTTGAAAGCAATCAATGTGTCCTACCATGATATGCACGCTGGCACCCTGAGGGTATTGATGACAAAAAAATCGTCTCACAGAAACCAGGACATCACCATCCCATCTTTCTTAAATTTAGAGAAAACGATCACTGAAGAATATTGCCTTCGATGGGGTAAACGCACCCATGAGAAGATCAAAGAATTTAAAACTTATATCGAGGATCTTGTTGCAAAAAAGAAAAGAATCGCTGGATTTGGGGCAGCTGCAAAAGGTTGTGTATTTTTAAACTCCGTTGGGATTGACGATTCTATGATTGAATTTATTATTGATGACACACCTTTCAAACAGGGAAAATACGTACCAGGGACTGGCATTAAAATTGTTCCCAGAGAAGTACTTTATGAGAACCAAATTGATTACATTCTAATTCTTGCCCATAATTTTAAGGATTACATAATCGAATCTCTTAAAGGGAAATACGATGGAGAGTTCATTGTCATGTTCCCTGATATCAAGAAATACTAGACAGTCTTACATCGAAAAAACCTAAAGGATAAGACAACTTATGGACACATTTGGAAAGAGTGACCCCAATGAGCTCGGTAAAAACCTTTGGCATGAGGAGGACTCACCCTGGAAAGCACAAAAAATCTATCGGAT
Organism: Kosmotogaceae bacterium; assembly: GCA_049975465.1. Classification (GTDB taxonomy): domain Bacteria; phylum Thermotogota; class Thermotogae; order Petrotogales; family Kosmotogaceae; genus JASMTM01. The sequence continues at coordinate 1,662 of JBNGCV010000098.1, forward strand.
ATTAGAAAAGAACGAAATCATTCCTGGCTCTGTTGCTGAAATCGGCTGCGGTGCTGGAGGTGTTTTACGTAATTTAGCAAACTACTTTGACAAAAATGTCAAATTTTATGGTTATGAGACATCCAGGGAAGGTTTTGAACTATCTAAGACTAAAGAACAAAGAAATATCGATTACTTCAATGAAGATTTGTTAAAAGTAGATAGATATTTTGATGTGGTTATGGCAATCAATGTGTTTACGCATGTTAGAGATTATCTTGGTTTTTTAAGCATATTACGTACTAAAGGTGAATATAAAGTATTTCATATTCCCCTTCAAGTGACACTTTACTATGTTATGAGAAGCCGCTATTTTCAGAAAAAGGAATACATTCGAAGCCATTATCATCACTTTAATAAAGAAACCGCGTTAGGAACCTTAAAGGGAACAGGGTATGAAATTCTTGATTATTTCTATACAGCAGCCTCTTTGGAATTACCAAATCGTGGTCAAAAGGAAAATTTATGGAATCTCCCAAGAAAATTACTCTACACAATTGACAAAGATTTTGCAGCGAAGACTATAGGCGGTTTTTCTCTAATGGTTTTAACGAAGTAAATTAATAAAAAAATAAATAAATTATCAATGATAAAAATAATTTGTCATTAGCCCGAAACAGAGGGCTACAATATGACTTTGAGGGCAAATTATTAAATCAATTTCGAAATAGTCTACAAACCAGATTTGCTGACTGATCTTTCCCGCCTTTGTTAATGTTGTAAAGCTTTTTGATGTCAGAGAACTTTAGAATAAACTTGACTTCTGAAACCCATCACTTCCATTTGTTTGTTGCCTAATTCTGGATTACTAAATGTCAAATTTAAAACAAAAGACAATTAACGGCATGGCTTGGTCTGTTTCTGAACGAATAAGCCTCCAGGTGATGCATATGCTCATCTCAATCATCCTTGCCCGGTTGCTTGACCCATCAGAATTCGGGCTTTTAGGCATGCTGGCGATTTTTACAAGTATTGCCCAATCAATATTGGACAGCGGTTTTGGCAGTGCATTAATCCAAAAGAAAGATGCCACTCAAACAGATTCCTCCTCAATCTTCTACTTCAATTTATTGATTGGGATCTTACTGGCAAGCATCTTTTTCTTTTCTGCCCCATTAATAGCCAACTTCTATCAACAGCCCATTCTAAAACCAATCACACGCGTTCTCTCCTTGAACATGATCATTAATGCCTTCAGCCTTGTTCAACTTTCCATCTTGAGAAAGAAAATGGAATTCAAAAACCAATTCATCGTCAGCATGATCGCCGTGCTTTTCTCCGGGATTGCAGGCACAATTGCTGCCTATAATGGGATGGGGGTCTGGAGCCTTGTCATTCAAACCTTGTCCCACAGCTTAGCCCAGGCAATCGCCTTGTGGATTCTGAGTAAATGGCGTCCCATCGGCAATTTTTCCCTTGAATCTCTCAAAACCATGTTCTCATTTGGGTCAAGGCTGCTCATAGCGGGAATCATCGAGACGGTTTTCAAAAACCTTTATCAAACCTTTATTGGCAAGGTCTATTCTCCAAGTGACGTTGGTTATTATTCCAGGGCATCCACCATGGAATCTGCCGCATCCGTTGCGACTAGTATGGCACTTGGCACCGTGGTTTTTTCAGCCTTCTCTCCCTACCAGGACGACGACACAACCTTAAGAAAAGTCCACAGCAAAACCATCAAAATGTCCATGTTTGTTCTAATGCCGGTCATGATCGGCTTGATCGCAATTGCCGAACCCTTGTTCCTATTTCTTTTGACGGAAAAATGGGCGGACAGCATTCCATACTTTCAGCTGCTTTGTGTGATCGGACTGCTCTTCCCGATTGTAGTACAAAACTACAACTTGCTTCGCATCAAAGGGCGAACTGATTTGCACCTGCGGTTAGAAATTTTTAAATACATCATCACTGTCATTGCCATTGCAATAACTTTCAAACACGGTATTATCGCCTTAATTTATGGGCAAATTGCAGTCGCTGTGATATCTCATTTCGTCGTCAGTTATTTTGTTGGCAGATTGGTTGATTACACACTGATGGACCAATTAAAAGCATTGTTCCCACAAGGGGTCATTTCGTTGATCATGGGCGGCATCATCTATTTTGTTGGGAATTTATTAAACACCGACAGTAATCTAATCATTTTCTCGACACAAATAATTCTGGGTGTGATCATTTATTTCCTGTTGAATAAACTCATCAAAGCCCCAGAACTCGAAGAATTCCTGTCCATTCTTGGGAATTTCACGAAAACATTATTATCAAAACTGAAAGGCAAACGATGAGCAATCCATTGGTCACTGTCAGTTTAGTTGCCTTCAATCAAGCTGCATTCATCCGTGAAGCAATTGAGAGCTGTTTGACGCAAAAGACGAAGTTTGCCTACGAGATTATCATCCATGATGATGCATCTACAGATAACACCGCTGAAATCATATTGGAATATGCAGAAAAATACCCTGAAATCATCCGCCCAATTATTCAGACGGAAAACCAATTTTCAAAGGGGACAGAAATCAATGCTCAGATCATCATTCCTCAAGCTAAGGGGAAATATATTGCATTTTTAGAAGCAGATGATTACTGGATAGATCCAAGTAAATTACAGACGCAGGTCGATTATTTAGAAAGTAACCCGGATGTCGTCATGTGCTTCACTGCGACGAAACGCATGTTTCCAAATAGTTCAAAAGAACCTAAGATAAATAGATTTCAAAACAGGGATACCCGTTGTGAAATTAAGGATGTTATTAGATATGGCGGAAGTTTAGTAGATATGGGTTCTGCAGTTGTTCAACGATCCATATTTAATAAAATACCGGACTGGTACTATTATGCGCAAACCTGGGATTTGACGGTTCCGTTATTATCTTTGTTGCATGGAAAAATTCAGTATATGAATCAAGTGACATCCGTTTACAGATACAATGTTTCAGGCTCGTGGACACAAAAAAATTTCACACAACTTCAACGACGCAAAAAGAATAGGATTAAATCCATTAAGGTAACAGATGGATTTGACCAAGAGACAAATTTAAATTATCATGAGTATGTAAGCAAAAAACTACAACCATTAATTATTGAAGTTTTATTACTCTCCTCAAAAGAAGATGATGATTTTTCACATTTTTATTCCAGGTTGTCTTTCATCTCAAAGATTGAATATTTTATATTTAATTTAATTGGATCTATGAAAATTTGGGGGGTGTATCGTTATTTCGAGAAACAGATAACTGGTTATTAATCATATTAATTATGAATTCACTGGCATTAGGTAATCTATCCAATTTTTGCACATCATGTGCAGGAAATAATTACTAATTTTATAACAATGGATTACCTAAAAAAGATTTTAATTGCCATCCCTTTATTAAGAGTCTAAATATCCTCGATTTCCTCCTGAATTCAGATAACTCAAAAATTGCATAATCCGGGGGAAATCGACCACCAATTCCGGAACATGTCGTCCACCGATT
>JBNGCV010000099.1:0-5131 GCA_049975465.1 Kosmotogaceae bacterium
CTTTTTTCTATTTTTTATTCCTGTGTTATTATGTTCATATACACTGGATTTTTCTGACGGACTGACCAGTCGGACTGAGGTTGATCTTGTCTATGAATCCGGAGGAGGGATGGGTTTTAACATAAGGGTTAACAGAGTAAGAGTTGAGAATACTGTGGTGAACAATAATCCTATGCACTCGATTATAATACCTGAGTTATATAGCCTGAAACATCCAGGAGAACCTCTGCTTCCTTCTATTAGCAGAATGATTGCTATTCCTCAGAATTCTAGATTGGAGGTTCGGATTACCGGATCGAGAAAAACAGTTATCCCCTATGTTGTACCATTATGCAACCCTGAATCCATTCCTGAAAATCCCGCACATTCACTTATCTATAAACCGGATTCCAGTATTTATTTCGGGTATAATCTTTATCCTCAGGAAATAATAACTGTTTCAGAACCTTTTAAAATTAGAGGAGTAGATGTTTGTATTGTGACCATTACTCCTTTTCAATGGAACCCTTCGGATAGTTCATTGACAATATATACTAGTTTAAACCTTCAAGCTTCTTTCATGGGAGGAAATGGTCATTTTGGTGAGGACAGATTGAGAGGAAGGTATTGGGACAGAATTCTCCAATCAAATTTAATGAACTACAGGAGTCTTGATAGAATAGATTATTCGCAGAGAGTCATCGAGAAACAATCTTTAAAAGAAATAGGTTATCCATACGGCGCTGAATTTGTTATAATAACTCCTGATAATGAAGACTTCATATACTACGCCAATGTTATGAAAAATCTCAGGCAGGAAGAGGGAATTATTGCAGATGTCTATACTCTTTCAGAGGTCGGAACTACATTTGAACAGATAGAGAACTGGATAGATTATGCCTATTACTCATGGCCGATAGCTCCTGAGGCGATACTTCTTTTGGGTGATTGCAAGGACGCAAGTTTTCCGGAAGGGATTCCTTCCAGAATATTGTCAGTTAATCCTCCTGAACATGGCTTTTATACTTATGCTTCAGACAATTATTATGCTGATGTTGACAATGATATAAATCAATTACCGGATATTGCAATAGGACGAATACCAGCAAGAAATTCTAATGACCTTGAAAACTATTTTGAAAAGTTATTGTCCTATGAATTGAATCCTATCACTGATAATTCATTTTATCAGAATGTTTTGGTATCTGGGGGTTTTGAGTATGATAGTCTTACTGCTAACTGGAGTGATCATCATGTCATTTCTGAGATTACAAAAGGTTTCTTTGAAAACATAGAAAGTAAAGTTGTTACAAGATTATATATTTATAAAAAAGAACCTGATAGTTTACCACCTGATTCTATATTTTTAGATACTACCTGGTTGCCAAATCCCGGGGATCATCCATTAACACCAGGACGTTTGGATTATTTTATCTCTCTCGGATACATCACCGAAAGAATCACTGAAGATTTTTTGCAGACTTCTTTATGGTGCAAAACTGCTACAAATATCAACACTTCAATAAACAATGGATGTTTTCTTGTTTACAATCATGGACATGGAGGAGTTGATTATGATGGGGGACCCTCTCATTGGTCTTCTCCTTGGTATTATACTTCAGATATCGCCCAATTGCATAATTATAATAAGTTTCCTTATGTATATGCGCTATGCTGCTGGACAGGAAAATTTGATGATCCTTTGGTAAATCATGCAGAAAAATTCATTTTGTTAGAGCCTGATCCGTCTCCGAGAGGCTCCCTTGGCAACACCGCGGCTTCTATGAGCTGGTGGGGCGGTGGTTGTCATTTTCACGGATATCTTGATTTTCTCTATCCAGATTTTGACCCTCTGTATCCACTTTTATCTTATTCCGGTGATACATTTCAGGAGGCACTGCCCGGTTTTGCCCTGGTTTCAGGAAAATACTACGCAGAGACGAGAATGGCAGGTTGGTCAACCGGAGAGGAAATAGAAAAATTTCACCACTTCGGTGATCCGTATTTAAGGTTATACACTGATGTTCCGTCTTCAATGCTTGTTACAAACCCTTCATACATTTCTGCCGGTGAAGATGAAATCTATGTAACCGCGCCACTTAATTCTATTATTTCACTGATCAATGACGGAGAAATTATCGGAAGAGGGAAAGGTCTTGGTTTAAGCTTCCCTGTTCCTGTAGTCCCTCAGCAAGCGGGAACAGAGATAGTACTAATAGTTACAAAACAAAATTGTTTCAGGTATTACGATACAGTTAATGTATATTCCAGTGATGGTGTCTATCTAAGGTTTACCCAAATAGACACTATTAAGACATTTCACCACAACGGGCAGATAAATCCGACCAACCCTGGAAGAAAAGACACTCTTATTCTTGAAATGGTTAACTTTGGAGAAGACAATTCTTGTTTGACTGATTTTATCCTTCAAACAACTAGTCCTTATGTAAATATTTACGATGATACTCTGTCAGTATCCGTGGGAGCTTATGATACAGCATATCTTTTGTATGAATATGAAGTTATAAACGATCCTCCGGATAAAAGCATTGCGGACTTTAGCTTGAAATACGACGACGGTTCAAAAGAATTTCACACAGATAATTTCAGCTTAGAAATAAACTGTCCTTTTATTCAGATGAATAACATATCATATTTACCTCCAACCCCTACCGACACCACATATTTAACAATGAGCATGAAGAATATAGGTTCGGGCAGCTTATATAAAGGTTATTTTAAGATCAGGACCGAAGATACAGCAGTTGTCATTGTAGATTCAATATTTGATCCAGAGATAGATGAATTCATTCCTGGAGACACACTCAGACTTTGGAATATGTTCTCGATGACAATTACAGATGAAAAACTTGAACCAGTTGTTGTAGTTGAGATTGAGGTTATATCTGACAGTAACTATTCATACAAAGATACAATAATGATCTCCTGGGAGGAAAAAGCATATTTCTTTGACAATCTTGAATTGAATTCTCCTTATGAATGGACTTTTCAAGGAGATAATAGCTGGCATAAAACTGGAATTGACAGTTATTCAGGTGATGCATCTATGTACAATGGTTTGGATGAACAATATCCTTATGAGTATGAAAACAACATAACTGATTCAAAAGTAATATCTGACAGTATTAATATTACAACATATCATAACGATATAAAAGTCTATCTAAGTTATTATCACCGATACGAACTTGAAGAAGGAAATGACGGAGTTCAGATACAAGCGAAACTATTAACCGATACAGTATGGACAACTCTTTATCCGATTGACGGTTATCCCTGTGAAGCCAACGGTTATGGAGGTTTTGATGAGGGCGAAGGAATATTTTCAGGTGAGATGAACCAGTGGCACAAAGTTTACTTTCAAATAGATTCTATTTTCTTCAATAATAATTTTCAAATTTGTTTCAAATTTGGAAGCAATGAATCTAAAGTTGACGAGGGATATTATTTTGACGATGTTGAAATTTATACACTTTGCAATCCAAATCCAATTGAAGGTGATCAAAGCATCAGAGCATATCTTGCCACTCCAGAGTTTTTTCATTTTTGGGTCAGACCTGCCGGTTCGAATATTTCAACAGAGAGTATGGCTTTTGAATATTCCATACCAAATTTATCTTCAGTAACGTTTTCTATTTATGATATCGCGGGAAGGGAAATTAGAAATCTGTTCCGGAGTATTCAGGAACCAGGTTTTTATAGTTTAAATTGGGATGGGAGAGATAATATGGGTAGAAATGCTTCTCCGGGAATATATTTTTATAGAATTATTGCTGGAGAAAACATTCAAAGTGGTAAGTTTTTAATTATAAGGTAGGGGGAGAGATGAAAACAATTATTTTTATATCTATTTTGATTTCCTTGATTTCTACAATATATACACAGACGATTACCTGGTCGAAGGTTTATGGGACTTCAGAATTCAATGAACATGCCACCAGGATTAAACAATTACAGAATGGAGATTACATTGTAATGGGAACAAATGATTCTGGAGTACAATTGTTGAAAATTGATTCATTTGGTGATTCCATTTGGTCAAAAACCTATTCAATAGATAATATGATCCCAGATCTTGAATTAGGCATAAATAATAATTACATAATAGCTACTACTAAATACTATACTGTAGATACATCGGCTTTATATGTTTTATGGGTTGATGAAAACGGAGATTCAATTAAATCAAACTCATATTTTATTTCTTATGATCCAAATTTTATTTTAGATGTTCTACGTGATATAGATAAAACCAGTGATAGTTGCTATGTAATTGTTGGTCGTACATCTCTTTATGCATGTCACGATGGTTTTATAATTAAAATCAACGATGATGGTGATTCATTGTGGACATCATTTTCATATTTAGATGATATGGATTTCCTCTCTGTTGTCGAAGGAAGTGATGGATGTTACTTAACTGCTATAAATGGGCATCCACATTACTCGGTTGAAAAATTTGATTCATTGGGGCAGCATCAAAGTGTATTATGCTCGTTAGGAGGTTATGTAACCCATATTGAAATGCTTGCTGATTCAAACTTTGTTTATAGATCATGGGCAGGTCCAGTGGTAAAAATCAATGAGAACCTCGATACTATCTGGACCCGACCAGGGATAGGGTGTGGTGATGTCGCCCCTTGCATTGACGGGGGATTCGTTACAACAGGAACATATAACAACGACCTTTTCCTTACAAAATTCAATACAGACGGAGATTCACTGTGGACGATTACCTACGGAGGAGGAGGAGCTGATGTGGGGAGATGCGTTGAACAGACTTCTGACGGAGGGTTTATCATCTGTGGCAGCACAACTTCTTACGGGACGGGAAGTGCTGACTTTTACATTATTAAGACTGATTCAGCGGGATATGCACTGGGAGCGGAGGAAGAGTTATATTCTGAAATTGTACATAGCGATGGATTTATGATTGAATATTTATTTTCCGGTTCAGTTAAAATTTCCTTATTCTCGACACTAACTGATGATCTGGCTTTAAAGCTATACGATGTCACCGGTAGAGAAATTGAATCTAGATACACCCTCAAAACAGAAGATAACAAGACAAGCTTTGTAATCAGAAATTTAAACCGAGGTGTTTACTTTTTCCGGATAGAGGGAGAAAATA
>JBNGCV010000100.1:0-4906 GCA_049975465.1 Kosmotogaceae bacterium
GTATTTTGTTGTATTTTGCAGTTAAAATAGAAATTTGAAAAACACATTATGAATTTGGCTATTAAATGAATGTTGATTTTTACATAGAAAACAGTTACAAAATATCAAGGCTGATTACGAAAGAATACAGCACCTCTTTTTCTTTGGCAACATCGCTACTGGAGAAGGATAAAAAGCGAGCGATATACGCTATTTATGGATTTGTCCGTCTTGCCGATGAAATTGTAGATAGTTTTCACGGATATGACAAAGCTTTTTTGCTGAATAAATTACATGACGACCTTGATTATGTGTTAACGAATGGAGTTAGTACCAATCCGGTTTTAACAGCCTTTGCTGATACTGTGACAAAATATAGTATAAACCTCGAATATATCCAGTCGTTTATGAAAAGTATGGAAAACGATTTGACAGAAGCAGTATACACTAGCTTAAAAGAATTTGAAAGCTATGTTTATGGTTCAGCTGATGTTGTTGGATTAATGTGTTTAAAAGTGTTTTGCAATGGCAAAAATGGCTTATATGACAAGCTAAAGCAACCTGCTCAAAAATTAGGTTCTGCTTTTCAGAAAGTTAATTTTTTGCGTGATTTGAAAGACGACATTAACAACCTTGGAAGAAGTTACTTTCCTGCAATATCGAACAAAGCATTTAATAGGCAGACAAAACAACTCATCGAAGAATCGATACAAAAAGATTTTGATGAGGCTTGGATAGGGCTTAAACAATTACCCGGAAGGTCAAAATTGGCAGTTGCCCTGGCATTTTTTTATTACAAAAGCCTGTTTAATAAAATAAAAAGAACCCCGGCAGAGCAAGTTATTAAAAAACGAATGCGGATTTCAAACCTTAAAAAGTACTTGATTATTATACAAGTAGCCTTTATGTATAAAACAAAACTTATATAAATGACTGAAAAAGTAATACTTGTAGATAGCAATGATACTGTAATTGGCGAAATGGAGAAACTGGAAGCCCACCAAAAAGCACGATTGCACAGGGCTGTTTCTGTTTTTATATTTAATTCGAAGGGTGAACTTTTACTTCAAAAAAGAGCTGAAAGCAAATATCATTCACCGGGATTATGGACAAATACAGCTTGCACACATCCAAGGCCTAAAGAAAGAAATCAAGATGCTGCTGCAAGAAGGTTGGATGAAGAAATGGGTATGAACCAAATAAAACTTACCAAACTTTTTGATTTTATATACAAAGAAAAGTTTGAAAACGGATTAACAGAATATGAATTCGACCATGTTTTTGTTGGTATTTCAGACACTTTACCTATACCTGAACCAACAGAAGTATGCGATTTTGAATATATTGATTGTGAACGTCTTTTGGAGAAAATTCAAAAGAATCCGGATAATTACACTGTGTGGTTTAAGAAAATTGTTAACCATGTTTTTTCTGAAGTTCAAATATGTGATTTAACAAAAAATGAAAATGATGAAAATTAAAATTACACCTTACATATTATTAATCATGCTTACTTTACTAACTTCTTGTTCTTCAATACCCAAAGGAGTTACTGCGGTTTCACCTTTTAATAAAGCATTATATCTGGGTAAATGGTATGAAATTGCGCGTTTCGATTTTAAATTCGAAAGAGGCTTGAATAATACAACAGCTGAATATTCTTTGCGCAACGATGGCAAAATAAAAGTAACTAACCGTGGGTATGATTATGAGAAAAGAGAATGGAAAGAAGCAATCGGTAAAGCAAAATTTGTGAAAGAAGATTCAATTGCAATGCTTAAAGTGTCATTTTTCGGCCCGTTTTATTCTGGGTACAATGTAATTGCCATTGACCCCGAATATAAATATGTACTGGTTTGCGGAGCAAGTTTTGACTACCTGTGGATACTTTCAAGAGAAAAGACGATACCTGATAATATAAAAACAGATTATGTGGAGAAGGCTGAAAAACTAGGCTTTAACACGTCAAACCTGCTGTGGATAGAGCATAATAAATAGACTTTTATGAAAATGGATTTATATCCTAAGAATAAAATACCAATTGGCGAAGTAAGAAAGTTTATTGTAATCTTTTACATTGTCGGTCTATGCGGATTTATCATTCCATTCACAAAAGCATTTTTTATTACCATCACTCCCTTTGCGTTATTGTTAAATGTTTATTTGCTGGTAATTTATCACGAAAAATATACTTTAAAATATGTTCTGATATTTCTTCTGATTTTTATTTCGGGATATTGCATTGAGGTTGTTGGAGTAAAAACAGGTTTTATTTTTGGAAGCTACATTTACGGAAATGCCTTGGGAATAAAGTTATTTGAAACACCTTTGCTGATTGGTGTAAATTGGCTTTTTTTAACCTATACAGCAATAAGTATTACCGAAAAACTAAATATAAAAAAGTGGCTTGCTTTATTTGTTGCTCCGACATTTATGCTTGTTTATGATATTGTTTTGGAACAGGTAGCACCCAAAATTGATATGTGGAACTGGCATAATTCTGAAGTGCCACTGAAGAACTACATAGCATGGTATATAATTGCTTTTAGCTTTGTATTGCTGTTAAAAGCTTTCAAGATAAAGACTTCTAATCCTTTGTCTGTAATTCTTTTTATCTGCCAGTTTCTGTTTTTTATAACACTAACATTTTTATTGTAAAACATGATAAAGGCAAAGCATCATAAGGTTATATACCCCATGTTTCAATTGTTAAGCAAGTTCTTAATCAATCGGAATTTTAATTCCGTAAATATCAATGGAGCGTTTGCAGATAATGGGAAATCAATATTAGTAATTGCGAACCATGTAAGCTGGTGGGATGGTTTTTGGGTGGATTACCTTAATCAGAAATTAATGAATCGTAAATTTCATTTTATGATGCTTGAAGACCAATTAAAAAAACACTGGTACTTCCATTATACAGGAGGATATTCTGTAAAAAAGAAATCGCGAAGCATTTTAAATAGCATTAGTTATAGTATTGAGTTGTTGCAACAACCTGAAAATTTGGTTTTAATGTTTCCGCAAGGGGAAATACACTCAATTTACAACGATGCAGTGGTTTTTGAGAATGGAGTTGAACGGATTATCAAAAAAACAGCACCCGAAACTCAAGTTGTTTTTGTCGCTAACTTAATCGATTATTTTTCCGACAGCAGACCAAACCTATTTATCTATTTTAAGCCTGTTTCTTGGCATGACCTTCAAAAAACTACTGTGGAAAAGGAATACAATATATTTTACCAGCAGTCGCTCGATTTCCAAAAAATTAAAACCTCGTAATGATATACCTGGCCTACATATCGTTTTTGTTTTTGGGAATGCAACTTTTCAATGTTGCTTTAAACCTTGTTTTTAAGCAAAGAATAAAATATTCAAGAGCTGAAAATAAGGAACTCATTTCTGTATTAATCCCGGCCAGAAACGAAGAAGCGAATCTTTCATCGTTACTTTCCGATTTACAAAAATTTAAAAACGAAAACATTGAAATTATTGTGTTTGACGATGAATCAGTTGATGATACAGCAAAAGTAGTACTCGATTATGCAAAACAAGATAAAAGAATAGTTTTGATACAATCGGAAGGTTTACCTGAAGGCTGGCTGGGTAAAAATCACGCCTGTTACCAATTGGCACAAAAAGCCCGGAACAAATATCTTTTATTTCTTGATGCAGATGTGCGGATTGAAATCAACGTAATTAACGATGCAGTTAGCTATCTGAAAAGATTCAACCTGAAACTATTATCGATATTCCCAACTCAGATACAAAAAACTTTTGGAGAGAAAATATCTGTTCCGGTTATGAATTATATACTCCTTACACTTCTTCCATTGGTATTTGTAAGGATTTCGCCTTTTAAATCGCATGCGGCAGCAAACGGACAGTTCATGTTGTTCGAAGCAGAAACGTACAAAAAAATACAGCCCCATTTTTTATTTAAAAATTCTGCTGTGGAGGATATTAAGATTGCCCGGTACTTTAAAAAAATAAATCTTAAAATTGCCTGCCTGACAGGAGAAAAGCGCATAAAATGCAGAATGTACAAAACATACAAAGAAGCCATGAGAGGATTTTCTAAAAACGTATTTATGTTTTTCGGGAACTTACCTTTTTTAGCATTTTTATTCTGGGCATTTTCTGCATTTGGTTTTATTCCTGTGTGGCTTGCCCTACCTCAATTTTTGATATACTACTTTGCTTCGCTGGCAAGTGTTTTATTGTTGTATTCGTTAGTTGGCAGACAAAACAGTGTCTTAAATATATTATTATTTCCCTTTCACTTGTTATTTCTTACAACAATTTTAGGAAATGCATTTAAAGTGAAAAAAAATAAAAATCTGGAATGGAAAGAACGAAATATATACTCATAACGTTTCTTGTCAGTTTCTGTGTGTCGGTTTTCGGACAAACAAATACGAAAATTTACAAAGCGTATATCCATGGAAACATGGTTGCATGGAAAACACACATGGATTCATATAAAGCAAATACCAATGAGCAAAAAATGAACCTCGTCAATTATCAATATGGCTATATAGCATATTGTATTGACCAGGATAAAGATGATGAGGCAGAAAAATATTTAGCAAAAGCAGAAACTTTGTTGGCTGAATTAGAAAAACAGCAATATGAAATTTCTATGGTCAATGCTTATAAATCGGCATTTATAGGTTTCAAAATTGGGTTATCGCCCTACAAAGCACCTTTTATCGGTCAGGCAAGTTTAGATTTTGCAAAAAAGTCAGTTGCTCAGGATGGCAGGAATTATTTTGGATATGTGCAGCTTGGTAACATAGCTTTTTATACACCTGCAATCTTTGGCGGTTCAAAGGAAGATGCCATGAAGCACTATTTGAAAGCTCTTGAACTTTTGGATAAGAATCATGCTTCATTAAATGACAATTGGAATTATTTAAACTTATTG
>JBNGCV010000101.1:0-4748 GCA_049975465.1 Kosmotogaceae bacterium
GCCCAGATATTTATGTAATAATTTTTCTATGGTGGTTTTATAGTCTTTAATAGCCCGCCCCGCTGAGGCAGCTGGATTAACTACAACAAGGGTATTCATCTATCATCCTCCGCACTTAATGAGTAAATTTTATCACAATAGGTAACGTTAGTCTAAAGAGGTAAAAACGATGTGTTTTTCTGTTTCACAATAACTAATTCGTTGATTCATTATAATATGAATAGAGACATAAAATTCTGAAGGTGATATGTGTGGAAAATAAGGAAGAAATTATTGAAAAGATAAAGAAGTTCACCAGTGTGTTCTGGAAAAATGACAGTGTGATAGATAATCCGGCTGATTACCTGGAAAATCAAAAACTGAAATACAATGATATTATTGACGCAGAGAATCGCTGGAAAAGATTTTCTCCGCTACTAAAAAGGTTCTTCCCTGCAATAGAACAGGGAATTATTGAATCTGAGTTGAAATACGCAGATCAACTGAAAGATTTTCTTGAAAGAAAATATCATAAGCGGATAAAGGGAGATCTGTTGCTTAAGTGCGATAACAAACTTCCCATAACAGGTTCAATCAAATCCCGTGGAGGAATCTACGAAGTGCTTGCTTTTGCAGAGAAACTGGCAATTGAAAATGCAGAATTTACGGGCAGTGATTACAGAATACTTGGTGCGAAAAAATACAGAAAGATATTCTCAAATTACAGAATACTTGTCGGTTCAACGGGGAATCTTGGTTTGAGTGTGGGAATAATCGGAAAGAAACTTGGGTTTCGGGTCGAAATCCATATGTCCACCGATGCGAAAGAGTGGAAAAAAGCCCTGCTTAAGAAAGCAGGAGCAAATATCATAGAACATGAAGAAAGTTATTCAGAAGCGGTAAATGAAGGCAGGGGAATCGCAAAAAGCGATCTAAAATCATACTTTGTTGATGATGAGAATTCAGAGATACTCTTTCTTGGTTATGCCACAGCAGCTTTAAGACTGAAAAAACAGCTTGAAGAGAAAGGTATAACAATTGATGAGGCTAACCCTCTTTATGTTTATCTTCCCTGCGGGGTTGGTGGCGCACCAGGAGGGATTACCTTTGGGTTAAAACATATCTTTGGTAAGAATGTCAGGTCTTATTTTGCAGAACCTGTTAAAGCACCAGCAATGTTTCTTGGTGTTTTAACCGGAGAATGTGAGCTAATTGATGTTCGTGATTTTGGAATAGATGGAAAAACAATTGCGGATGGGCTCGCGGTTTCTAAACCATCAAAACTATCCTGTAACATGATGAAATATTTGGCAGACGGTTTTTATACGGTAGAAGACTCTACGATGGAATATCTAAGTATGGTGGTTAAAAATGTGGTAAATGAAAAGATTGAGCCATCCGCTGCTGCAGGAATTACAGGTCCTTTACAAACATCGGAGCAGTGTAATATCAAAGAAAAAGCCACCCATATTGTCTGGTTAACGGGTGGATCGATGATACCGGAGGATGTCTATAAAGATATGTTCCAGAAATGGAAAAAGTTTGAAAAATGACCTTATTTGCTTCTTTCTGCCAGTTCGTCAAGTATGAATGATGCAACATCTTCTGCATATGTTCCCGGACCAAAACCTGCATCGAAACCAAGCTCTCTGGCAAGTTCGTGACTTATCCTTGGTCCACCGACAATGAGGATGAATCTATCTCTTATGCTCTCCGCTTCGAGAAGCTCTACCAGTTCTGTAAGGT
The DNA here is from genome assembly GCA_049975465.1 of Kosmotogaceae bacterium. Taxonomy (GTDB): domain Bacteria; phylum Thermotogota; class Thermotogae; order Petrotogales; family Kosmotogaceae; genus JASMTM01. Next base: position 1,726 of record JBNGCV010000101.1, read on the forward strand.
TATTAACATGGGCATTTTTTGCTGTAACTGTCTGCGATACTAGCAGGGCATCGGCTCTTACTTCTATTCCTTTTCTTATCAATTCCGCATTTTGAACCTGGCTCCCGAGATTGTAGGTATCGATCATTTCATATCTCTCCAGTCCGTAATGACCGGCGAATCCTTTCATGTTCATTATGGCATCAAGTCCAACAGTATGAGCATCTGATCCGGTTGTTGCACCAACCACTACGATTTTTCTTCCGAGTTTTTCTTTTATGTGGCTGTCAATCTCTTTCATGCTTCTTCTGGTTATTGCAATGCCTGTATCTTCAATTTTTGTATAATCAACAGTATGTGTACAATCTCCATAGGCTACAAAAAACGTAAAGTCTTTACTTAACGATTTCTGATAAACGACCTGTGGATTTGCCAGCCCCATCTTTCTCATCAGTTTTTTAACCGCTGTTTTTGCTCTTTCATCAGATTTAACAGGCAGTGTAAAACTTAGTTGAACCTTTCCGTCGTTTAAGGTGTCTCCATATGGTCTAATGGCTTTTGCGTCAATTTTTTTCATTTCAAATTCCCTCCCAGCATTTCAGAGATAAAGGGATTAAAATAATCTTTTGATTTCTCAGCAACTCCTGCCAAACCTTTTCCGCCATCTCTGGGTCGCTTAATATCTGCGAAGATACCCTTTTCAAGAGCACTAAATAAACCTTCCTCTGATATGTGTTCAAGCAAATATATTGCGTCATCGAGTACCTTTTTCGCTCGTTTTTGTATTATTCCTCCATCTTTATAGCTTATTTCTTTGCTGATGTCTCTCATATTGTTGAAAATGTACTGAGCATTTTCTATGGATAGATATCTATCGCCCATAAAGGGTGTATGAATTGCCTCTGTAGGCATTCCCAGCAACTGGATAGCCTGATTTGTCATTATTGAAATGACATTAAACATGGCATCCTGTATGTGACCCTTAAATATATTTCCTGTTTTGTAACGTGTTGGTGGCATGTACTTGAGTGGAGCTTTGGGGAAAATCTCTCTGGATAACTGCGCTTGAGCAAGCTCGTACAGGAAGCCGTTTTTCATTGAGGGGTCCATCTCGAAAGCGTGACCCAGTCCCATTTGTTCCTCGGGTATTCCAGCAAGAAGCGCCAGTCTTTCGTTTATAAACTGTGATGCAAGAACAGTGTGTGCAGCTTCATATGCGTCAGATGTTGTCAAATAATTATCTTCACCCGTATTTATTACTACACCGGCGAACCCGTTGATAACTCTGGAGAAAAATTGATCTATCAGTGTACGCTTCATGTTAATGTCCCGGAAAAGAATCCCATAAAGGGCGTCGTTCAACATGACGTCTAGCCGTTCAAAAGCCCCCATGACAGCAATTTCGGGCATACATAATCCCGAGCAGTAATTGCATAATCTTATGTATTTTCCGGCCTTCTCACCGGCTTCATCAAGAGCTTCTCTCATAATCCGGAAATTTTCCTGGGTAGCATAGGTACCTCCGTAGCCCTCGGTTGTTGCTCCGTAGGGCACATAATCAAGCAAACTCTGTGCTGTTGATCGGATAACAGCAACAATATCTGCTCCCTGCTCAACCGCTGCTCTGGCCTGTATAGCATCCTCGTATATGTTTCCTGTCGCAACAATCACATATAAATAAGGTCTTGGTCCTTCACCAATTCTATTTAAAAGATCTTCTCGCTTATCCCTATTTTTCCTGACGCGGTTAACAGCCTTATCAACAAGAGGTTTTAGTGTTAACTTGATTTCATCCAGCGGATGCATTTTTAACCTTGTTATGTAAAGCTCCCCGCTGGAGACTTTATTAGCAATTTCTTGAGCATCCATGCCCGTTTCTAAAATCGCATTCCCGAGAAAACGGCATATTCCTTCATTTAGAAGATTATTGTCTGTTAGCTGTTTTACAACGATGTTTGGTAACGGAATACCCTCTTCATCTACGCCATCAATACCAAATAGTCTGCAAATAGCTCTTTCAATACTTGTTGTTGTATGTTGTTCCACATATGTTTGGACATCATCAGCTATCTTTCTGGAAAGCTCTCTTGCTCTTTCTACTTTTGTGAAGTCAAGTCCCAGTTTACTCATCTTCATGATTCCTCCTGTCTTCGAGTAATATATTCTTTGCTTTATCAAATAATGGATTATCCAGTTTAAGGAGCTTGAGAACCCTTAACGCTTCTTTTGGAACTGTTTCTCCAGGATTTACGCGCAGCAAGGAATAATCAACATAATCGATAATATTTTCCGGGTGTATTTCTTCCTGTGCCAAACTAGCTTCTCTTAATCCTTTTACACGATATTGTTTTAATTTGTTAATTGCAAGCTTCAAATCATAGTGAGTTGCAGTAACAGCGAATGTTTTTTTATTTGAAAAGAAGAGAATGCATGCCTTTACAATGACATGGCCTTCATATGGATTGGTATTTCTTGCAGGCTCATCAAAGAGCAACAATCCTCTTAGTCCATTCTCAGTTTCTTTAACAGCTCTATCCAGTTCTACCATTTCTGCTGCGAAAGAGGATAAGCCCTTCAGCATGGATTGGTAATCCCCCGAAATAAGATGTACCGTATCGACAGGTGTTATTTTTGCTTTTTCCGCGGGTACGTAAAATCCCATCTGAAAAAGCTGTTGACTTAGGGCTAAGGTTCTCAATAATACCGATTTTCCTGTCATATTAGCGCCCGTTATTACTGTTGAACCATTGTCTAAACACACACTTACAGGTTGGAATTCTTTCTTTACACGCTCAAGACTTTCCTTCAAAAGAGGGTTGAACAAGCCACTGTAGCAAATTTCACCTTCAGTAATGAAAGGTTTGCTGAGTTTGTATTTCTTGATCAGATCGATCTTTGCCAGATATATATCCAGTTTTATAAGTTGTTCGAAGTTGTCCTTGAGCTTTTTGCTTTTTTTAAGAAGAGATTTACTCAAACACTTGCGAATGTTTTCTTCGATTTCCTCTTCCATCATTTCAATTTTGCGCAATTTTTCGGGATTG
>JBNGCV010000102.1:0-4656 GCA_049975465.1 Kosmotogaceae bacterium
CGTTCACAGGAAGACGATTATCAGAACTCAGTTTGGATAGATGATATTACCGTAACCAACTGCGCCACACTGGGCGAGATCGTTTATATTCCGGGTGAATCCCTCCAAACAATATTGCTGGAAAGAATAGGAAAGGATTCTACTCCGATTTACAGTTTAGAGTTGAAGGATATGACTGCTTTCCATCATGAAAACAGCGATTTATCTGATTTAACAGGGCTTGAATATGCGAAGGATTTAAGATATATAAATGTTTTCAATAACGAACTAGAATCACTGGATCCATTATCGGATTTGATTAAGATAGATACAGTCTATGCTGCTTCCAATGAGATAAGCGACTTAAGTTTCGTAGAAAAACTGGCAAATTTGAAATTCCTGGACTTAACTGGAAATCAGATTGCAACATTAACATCTATCCAGTACTCAGTCAATTTAAAGATATTAAAACTGGGACAAAATAGCATCAATAATCTTTCTCCTTTAGAAAACCTGGAAAATCTCGAGGTTCTTGAGCTCTATCAGAATGAAATTGAAGATGAAGACTTGGCATCGTTAGCAGATTTGACTGAGCTGAAGAAACTTGATCTCATGACCTGTGATATAGCTGACATTTCCCCTCTTGCTTCACTTACTGAGTTAACTTATTTCAGGATCATGAATAATTCAGTTGAAGATATTTCAATACTTCAGAATATGTTGGAGATTGAAAAACTAAATTTGAAACATAATGAAATTTCAGATATCGCACCATTGGTTAACAATTCAGGACTGGATGAAGGCGATATTCTGGATATAAGGTTTAATCATCTGGATTTGGCTGAAGGTTCTGAAGACATGCAAAACATTGAAGAACTGCAATCAAAAGGCGTAATAGTCTATTATTGACAGGATTAAATCATATGCGTTAAGAACAACTGTTATTCAATAAAAAGCTCTGAAGAAACTTCTTTTTCAAATGGATCCTTGTTTCTTGATTTTAGGTATTTTCTTCTTAGTTTTATATAAATTAATCCAGCTGCAATCCATACAAATAAACCTATAAGATAATATGGATCGTGTTCTGTTAGCAACTGATAGATGAGTAAAACAAATATAAACACCGAGAAAAGAACGCCCAACCATGGTAAAAAGACAAACCACTTTTTCTTCACATAACAGGGGACTAATTGCTGGAGCCTACGGTATCTTTTTATTCTGGTGAGAGCTAGAATTGAAGGAATGAGTATTGCAACTCCTCCAATTGAAGCAAACAAAGCGAAGATATCCAATCCTTCTTCTCCAATAATTAAGAGTGACATGCATGATATAATCCAGATTCCCGTTATAAGAAAATAAGGACTTCCCCATCGGTTTTGCTTTGAGAGCCTGGAAGGAATGATTCCCATTCTGGATAATGCTATCAAAGAACGAGATCCCCACATATAGGTCGCGTTTATACTTGTAACAATCGCAAGAACGGGTCCTCCAAAGGTGAAGAAATAGTAAAAAAAGCCTTCAAGGAACCTTGTTGCTACTGCATTTAAAGTGCCTTCCGCAGAAACCTCGGGGCTTGCAACACCAAATGTAACAAAAGCAATAGCAAGATATATTATCAAAACAGCCACAAATGAAATAATGACTGAAAGTGGCATATTCCTTCTAGCATTTTTTATTTCTCCGCCCACTTCAAGGACAGCATTTGAACCAAGAAAAATAAAGGTCAACAGTGCTGCGGAATAAAGAACACCATCTATACCGTGTGAAAACATTCCTTCAAGATTTACCGGTTTAACATTCTGGAAACCCAATAACACATACACAAAAAGTGATATAAAGAGTGTTGCAACAAATACTATTTCCATTCTGGACGCAATCTTAATTCCAAAAACGTTGATTATATAAAAAACAGTTAGTATAAGTATCGCGAACGGAATTAGTGGAATATTTTGCCAGATTGTTTTCAAGTATTTTGAGAGTGTTAAAGCCGTCAGAGGAAAGAAACCTACAAAGGCTCCAAAAAGGTAAATCCAGAGACCAACAAAAGAAAAAGTAGGTGAGAAAAGATAAGCGCCATATTTAAATGTCCCTCCGGTAGTTGGCAAAATTGATCCAATAATCATAAGGTTCAATAGAATAAATAACATTGGTACTGCAGCAATCACAAGAGCAATAATCGCCCCATTTCCTGCTTTCGAAGAAGCTATCGGTAAATAAGTGAAAATACCGGCTCCTATGGTCATTCCCACTTCAAGAGCTATTAGATCAGCCAGACCAAGTGTTTTTGTTTTCATACGTATATTACGTTCATAGATGTCATAAATAAATGATACAAAATAATCACTGAAAAACAAAACGTTTTAAGTAATATGATCAAACTTATTAAGTAAAGCAGAATGTATGGGAAAAATACAATATTACCCGGTTGTCTGAATACTCATATATCTTTCATATAACAGTTTTGGATTCCTCAAATAATCATCTTTGTTTAGATCTCTTAAATCTATTCCATTACCAAAAGGACAGTTTTTCATGCATATACCGCAGTCAGTACCTATTTTGCGCCAAAATTCATAACACTTCTCCTGATTGACCTTCCATCTCAATTCACCGTTAATAATTTCTCTATCACCACTGGGTATTGCTCTCCCGGGACAGGTAGTTGAGCAAATATTGCATATTTTGCAAAACTCCGAAATATTATAGTTGAGCTTTTCATCTGCAATCAACGGAAGGTCCATTGTAACAACCCCTACCCTTACTGCAGAACCAAAATCAGGTGTTATCAAAAGACCATTTCGCCCAAAAACACCAAGACCAGCATCATAAGCAACCAGCGAAACCAGAACAAGATAGTTTTTATCTAGATGTACTCGCGCATTATAACCAAGCTCTCGAATGAAATAAGCCAGTTGCATACTGATAACTGCAGCTTCTACATAAGCCCTTGAACTTTCAGACAATTCTCTGGCGCCTGGAGCTTCATCTAAAGCGTCCCGCTTCATTTCTACTGTAAAAGCTAATCCATAAGGAAGATGTTCTACAATCTTTTCACCATAACCAAAACCTATTCTTCCCCGATAACTGTAATAGTGAGTATCTTTCATCCTGGTAATCCCTGAATGCTTTGCTCCATAATAAATAGCGAGATTTTTCAACATTTGACTTATTTCAACACTATCTACTTCTTCTCTTGGTTTATCGCTGTAAAAGTCAACCATTGTTCTTAAACTATTTAGGAATTTGAAGTTAGCTTTAGTGATTCTTGATTCAGTGGGATCAAAAGTAGGAGTGCCTGGAGAACAAAGATCTGGCATATTACGCAATTTGTTATCTATGTTCTCAAGATCAGGATGTCTATTGTAATAATCCTGATATTTTTTTGTTCCCTTCTTTAATGACATTCGTGAAAAAACAGTATCTCTTTCATCGTAACGTGTCATATTCACACAAGCCTTCTATAGTTTTTTTATATAACACCAGGTAATTCCAATAATAACAGTTAGCTAAGCTAATTTATTATGCTGGATGTAAAAAATGAAGTTAACTTTTTCAGAATTATTTTAGGTTTGTAACGTTTTCAGTAAAGAAACTCTATGCATCTTCGATTCTAATTCTGTTAAGAAAGTATAATCCTGAGATTATTGATATACTGGAAGCTATAAAAACCGGTAAGAAGCCAATTCTCTCTATTAATGTACCCAATAACAATGGTAGTAATGCTGTAACAAGATTTAAAGCTCCCGCAACACCCGTATAAAGTGATCTGTTTTCGTCATCTGTTATCTCAATTAGCAACCATTCGAAGCTTATTCTTCGAGCACTCAATGTAATAGCTGATAGTAAAAATATGATTATGAATAATTCTACTGAAGTTCTTGCAAGAATCAGAGCCATTATAGGAATTAGACTTCCTATTACAATACATCTCTGTAAAAGCTTCTTAAGACTTTTTTTGAGTAGGAATCTTCTCCACATGAACCCAGCAATTAGCATACCACCCATTTGAAACAAAAGGAAATTTCCTACATTTTCACCGCTAAGTCCAAAACTCTCCTTTGCAAGTAGTACGTAAAAAGGAATAAGCACCAAACCAAAACCTGTAAAATTAGTGAAAAGAATATAATTTAGTAAATTTGTGTCTTTTTTTAACGTTGATGGAATGCTTTTAGTTATTTTCCAAAAACCTGGCATCTTTTTTGTTTCTACTTTTTTCTCACTTATTGCAAAGAATCCAAAGGATGCAATAAACAGTGAAATTCCTGCAATTAGAAACATGATTGAATAATTGTTTGGATATTCAACGTTACCTACAATATAGCGAGCCAGAAAGGCTCCAAGTAGTGAAAGACCACTACCGGCAATCTGCCTGAAAGTCATAAATGATTTTCTGTCTTGAAGTGCCACTCCTTTTCCCAGAAGATCTGTATAACAGATTCCTGCAAATACTCCACTAAAAGAAAATACAGATAGTATTACGAAAATAAAGAAAAGCAATAAAGCGGATTCAAAACTAGATCTTAACAAGAAAGCTATACCAAAAAGAGCAGCTATTCTGAGATATATACCAAAAATTAAGAAAGGTTTTTTTCTTGGTTTCAGTGTTAAATAACCTGCAAACAGCAACTGAACGAGTAATGGAATCCCGACCATAATTGCAGTACTCAATCCTACTGC
>JBNGCV010000103.1:0-4503 GCA_049975465.1 Kosmotogaceae bacterium
TACAACCCACAACCTACCACGCATAACGTATTTTTCGCTAAATGAGAGGGGTACCGCGAAGAGGGTCGAATTGAGTCTCCATTTTTAGATTAGCCATTTTTAATCTTACTGAACTTAACAAAGAATGTGTAATTACTGGAAGATGACTAAATACATAGTTGTAGTCCTTTTGAGAGGGAATGACACTTCACTGACAGAGCTTACATTACTTGCTATTTTGTAATCTATTAACTTCATGGTAAACTATTACTGAATGTTAAAAAGAACTTAATCTATTGAGAATCTGCAAACAAGAACGCAATAAGATATACCTCAAGAAGATTGTAAAAACCTGGGAGAAGAGTTTGAAAGACTTTGCTAGGAAAAAGTTATCCAGAGATGCCAAATGCATTTTCAAGGTAAAAGGGGGATCTCGTTGTGATAATTTAATCAGAATGTTCTTATTTTTCCAGACACTGGGTTTTATTTTTCCAAAAACCTATTCTTTATAAAATTTTTGTGGAGTACCATATGAACTGTTCTAACAAAATTTTTGTATGTAGGAGGTAAAATGAGAAAAATAAATTTCTTGATAACGCTTATTATCATTATGCTCATGTTTTTACTAACAGCTTGCTTTACAGATTTTTCCGAAACTTATAACGAAGAATCTGTAACCAAGAGTAAAGATAATACATTGAGCAAAGAAGCAACTAGTTATATACCTAAAGTTTTAGAGGAACAGTCAGAAACTACCAATCAACATTTTCAAAGGATTCACAACATACAACAAGCACTTGAAATACTTAACGTAGGCAAAATTATTGAAGAGAAACACTTTACAATGAATAAAGTTCCGATTAAATTTGTATTTTACAATGATCAAGGAAAGCAGGTGGAAGTTGATTATTTTGACAAAAAAGGGAAGCTTTTTTTTACAGCTTTTTTCGATCCCAAAAGTGGTAAACAAATTACTGGATATATTAAATCAAAATGGAGTTTCATAGACCCATTAGATCCTAAAACGAAAATAATGATTCCCTTCCCTTTGCCAGAAAAAGATATACTCGATCCAGGTTCGATAGACCATCACATTTATATTACTGAAACAGCGGGAGGAAATCTTTGGGTAAAGAGCACTTTTGTTGATTATTCAGAATGGGCTTCAGTAGCAGCGGAAGCAATAGGACTCCTATGCACAAATAAAATTGTTTCTACCGCATTGTCATATGCAATCCAGCAGTTTGCCTCGTATATTGAACAAGAAATAAGAACTTCAGTTATTGACGGTATATATGTTGTAACAAATGAAGATCAGGCTGAAAGAGCAAGATCATATAGAACAGGATATGTTACTTGGTCTTATTATGATGGCACAGAAGTTGTTTCATATGACAAGCCATACTATATAACTGAGTCCAGAGTTACTAATCTGTATCTGACTCAAACTTATTACACTACATGTACGCTTGCTGGCAAAAACGAATATGGGGAGACGGTTTATTCGCCATTTTCAACTCATGATACAGAGCAAGAGAAATCTCTATATCAAGATTTTCAGGCTTCACCGAATTACTACAATGACTCCTATATATTGAGCAAAACTTTATCAAACTGGGAGTTAGATATTCAAGGCTATGGTTATATATGTGGACATGAGTATCCAGCATACTAAATACCTCTTCTGGAAGGTGATTGGATGAAATTATCAAAATGGTTCATAATAATTCCTATTCTTATGCTCCTAATAGCAGCTTTAGTTTTATGGGTAAACATTTTTAATAACCATCCAGAAGATGTTATCGAGCAATATTTGAACGTAGTATCGAGTTATTTATCAGATATCGAAACAAGAAAGACGATGGCGGTGGGTTCTGGTTACAATGATACATATGCAAAAAGCTACATAGAAGCAAGTGTGATTGATATGCTTGAAGATCTGAAAGCTCTTGTTGCTGATTACAATAAACTAAAGCCATCACTAAAAGAATTTTTTACAGAGTATGTTGGTTATTCCGATCAAGCCTCAGATCTCACCAACGAAATTTTGAATTACTCCTACCTTTCCTTTAACAAGATATATTACCTGCTGATTAATGATCCCCATAGTAAAAATCCCTTATCAAAACTTGAGCTGGAATATATATACTACAATTTCGTAGTAACTTCTGAGGACATGACTGTCGTGGATAAAATCGGAAATAACAGCTGGTATTTCAACCTTGAGCCTGTTAAAAAGGCAATAGAAGAAAATTATATGGCATTTCTCTTGTTGCCAGAAAAACACACGCAAATCCCGTTAAAAGGGTTTAAAAAGCCAAGATTCTATTATCTAAAGAAAACCTTGTTTGGTTGGAAAATCGACTGGTTAAAGACAATGAAAGATTTAGTCAATAATTAACGATCGCAAACTAACTGAGAAAATTGAGCTAGCTGTTTAAAGTCTCAACTTTTTCTGTATAATTCTTTAGGTAAGTATCGTGCGAGATATGCACACGCTCTATTTTACTATAACACAAGAAACATTGATTGTTATATTAGCACTATTTTCTTCGTTATTCTTTGGAGCAGCAGATAGTGTTCAATGGAAATTAGTCTTTACAAAATAAACGAGAACCGAACAGATCGTAGTTATTTGATTGTATTGTCATCAACCATGAAATTATCAAATCGCCCATGAGCACCATCTTTAATTTTAATGACTAAATCTGTAACCGTTGAAAGCGCACATCCGATTGTTCCCCAATCGCATATCAACGGTTTCTGCTCCAATCGTTTCACGGTCACGGTTCACGTCTTTTGAATCTTCGATGGACGGTGAACGTGGTTTTTTATCTTGCCATACCCTATACTCCAAACCCTAAACCCGATTTCTATAGTAACTTTCGGATCTCAAGTTATGAAGAATCTTTTCTGTTTGAGCTCCCTTTGAGCGTTGTGACTGCAAGTATTTTGTAAAACCTAAGCAAATCTCTCAAGTCAATTATTGATAATCATAAGAATACGTGAACATATGTACGCAAATGTTCACAATTGTGATAAAATAATTTTGAGGTGAAATTATGAAAACTGTGAATGTGAGAGAAGTAAGGAATAAATTCAATGATTTGGCTTCAAATAACGAGGAACTTTTAGTTCTTAAACGAGGAGTGCCAATTATGAAACTTTCACCAGTGACAAAAGAAGATTTGATGAAGTATTATTTATCTAAGGCTCAAGAAGAGGCCAAGAAAATTGGACTAACTGAAGAAGAAGGATTAAAGATTCTTGATGAAATAAGAGAAGAGCTAAAAGATGAAAATAGTGATTGATACCAATGTTGTTATTTCAGCTGCACTTGGATCTAAAACATGTACTAAGGCCCTTTTAAAAGCATCACATGAGGACATTATAGTACCTCGTTTAATTACAGAAGAACTAAAAAGATTTCTCGCTAAGGTAGAATCTGCAAAGAAAATTGATAAAAACAAGCTCACTGAATTACATAATTTCTTTCAGTATTTCATTAATCTGTCAATAATAACTAAAGATTATTCATTATATTCGTACAGTGACGACTTACCTGATAATCATTTCTTATCTGTAGCTTCACATCATAGAGCATATCTAATAATAGGAGATTTGAAGTGCCAGAAAATAGCTAAAGAAAACGAAATAATGTGTTATAGCCCAGCTCAGTACATAACATTATCTTAAATTAAATGGCAAAGATTGCTTTCTGTAGTTATGAACAAATCGTTAACTACTAAAAATTTGAAAAGCTGAAGGAAAGTAAAAAACTAAACTAACTTAAGTCTTTTTTTATACCAATAGTGTCACATGTTTAAGTATTTATGGAGGTTTTTCTCGGATCTCCGATCTCGAAGCTCAATAAACGAAGCGAAGCGTCGAAATTAACACACCCAGCCTTCGGCAGCCCTCTCTAAAACCGTTGTGCGTGGTCCGTAGTAGGTTGTGCGTTACCGCAATCGCCCCGTAATCGCCCCTTAGAATGATTAGACAAACTGAAACCAACAAATAAAATAAAGAATAACAGTTTTTTTGCTCTTATCTGAAAACGTACAAAAGTTCATTAAATTTTAAGTGTTTTGGTTTTAAGAATCAGTCGGACAACGGGAAACGGTTCACGTGATTTAGTATTTATGGTGGTTTTCATCTGATCTCGGATCTCCGATCTCGAGTCTCGGGGTTTATTTCGATGGACGAAGCGAGTTGCAAGACGAGCGGTGGACGAAACGTAGTGCTGGACGATGGACGTGGTTTTAATCTCGGATTCTCGTCACCTCGGTTTTTCTCGGATTCTCGTTTTGGAAAGCATTTTTTTAGGATTTCTGATCTCGAATCTCGTTTATTACTGCATACTCCAAGCCTTTTTGGTAAACTAAGTGAGAGATTGTAAGCAACTAACTCTGATTTCCTAATGGTCGTAATCATCATTATGTGTACTTAGCTCATGACCTTGCGCGAGGCTATGGTAAAATTTATAAAGCTTATACCAAATTACTTTTGGTTCATTTAGGAGTG
>JBNGCV010000104.1:0-4480 GCA_049975465.1 Kosmotogaceae bacterium
TTCTCATCAGTACTTCTATTAACTTTCTCAAAAACTTCTTCTGTTTCCTGTACATAGTTTTCTCCTATGTCTGTGATACCCGCTCTTACAACCTCAATTATCTCTTCTGCTTTCCTTGTTTTCGCAGCAGCAAGGATCCTGACTCTCTCGGGAATCTTTGATCTAATTTTTTCAACATTCTTTGCAATATTTTCCATCTTATTCAACCTCTTCTGTACAATAATTGGTTTAAAATTGAATATAACAATTAAATGATAACATGATAGTAAAAAGGAGGTATAAATGAATGTTGCTAAAAGACAATGAACTTGTGATCATATCCACCACAAATGATGACAATGAATTAAATGAATTAGTTAACGATCGCAATATACTCGCGACCATGTCTGAAAAGCGATGGTACAGCTTAAATTTACCTGAAAGAATTGATTACAGACTGGAAGTTGAAGGTAAACTGGTAGGGTCTATCAGTCTTAGCAGCATACGCTGGTTTAACCATAAGGCAAAGATTAGTTTATTCATAAAGTTGTCAGAACAGAACAAAGGATATGCAAAACGGAGTCTTAAAATGATCATTGATCACTGCTTCAATATGTTGAACTTCCATAGACTCGAAGCAGAAATCGTTGATTACAATGAGAAATCGATCAATTTATTTGAGTCACTTGGATTCAAACGTGAGGGAACAATGCACGAAGCAAAGTACTATGAAGGAAATTATCATGATATTTACATGTATGGCTTACTCAGAAACTAATAAAAAGCTGGTAAATAAAGTCTGAACAATTCGATTTTCAATATTTATCCCGAAGCTAAAAGTTTTTCTACTGGCCAAGATATCTTAAAACGACAGTGTTAGAGTTTACCTGGAGGCGATGTGGTGAATAAAAAGCTTGCAGTTCTTATATTAGTAATAGTTGGTGTAGCTACCCTAATTTTGTTATTTAACATTACAAATTTGCGTTTTGGTTCATTCGAAGAGCTTATACCCGATGATTATCCTTCGTCTATTAAAATGTCTCGTATGGAAAAAACTTTTCCAGCTGCTGAAAAAATTCTTCTAGTAGCGTCTGTTGATTCCGATGATTCTTTACTTAAATCAGAAAACTCCGAAGCGTTATATAGGGTAGTCGAAGATTTGAAGCGACTTGATGGAATATTAAAGGTAAATTCTATATTTGACGCCAGGGATGTTAGTTTCACCGGTTTCAGTATAAATCCTAAACCTTTTTTCGAAGATGGTATTCCGCTGAAAAACGCAGAAAAGCTCACTGAAGACCCTGTATATGTTGGAAACTTAATCAACAAAAGTGGTACAACTGCTTTAATAGCAATTGATGTAAATAAAGAAGTATCAGTTGATAGCATTAGAAAAACACTGAAGCAATTACCAAATAGCTTCGAAACTTTCATGACGGGAAACCCAATCATTGACAATGAGATGAAAAAATCAATAATGCTGCTAACCTATTTTTTTCCACCACTATTGTTTTTCTTGATGTGGGTACTTTATTTCTTGAGGCTTGGCGACTTCAGGGCAGCTTTATTGCCACCTCTAGTAGCTCTTATTGCAGCATTGTGGACATACGGTATAGCCTCCATGGCAAATCTAACCTTAAATATGCTCACGTCCACAATAGGTTTATTCATAATTATCGTGAGTTCTTCTTACGGATTACATATGATTGATAGATACATGAGATTTAGAGACAGCTATCATCACCTTGAATCGGTTAAAAAAGCAGTATCAGATGAAAAGATTCCTCTGTTTTTGTCAGCACTAACTACTGCAGTGGGATTCCTGACATTTATCTTTAGTGCAATGGAAGCAATGCGGTATCTTGGTATACTCGTAGCACTGGGTGTGGGAATTAGTTTCTTCTTCACCCTGGTTGTTATCCCTTCTGTTCTAACTCTTATGGATTTAAAAGCAAAACACAAGCATCTAGGATTCAAGATACAGACAAAAACGAAATTTTCTAGTTATCTTTCAATAGGTTTATTGATTCTTTTGCTGATCTCACCTCTATTCATAAAAGATCTGGAAGTCAACTCAGACCAGTTTTCATATTTCAAAAATAATTCTGAAATTGTTAAAGCTACTGAAAAGACCAAAGAAACCTTTGGTTGGGTTCTTCCCATGTACGTTGTTCTCGAAAAGGAAGGAGTTTTTACTGCAGACGATACTAAAAACCTTGAGCAAATGATTTCTAAAATAGAAGAATTACAGGGAGTTAACGGAATTTATTCCCTACTGGATATTTCAAATAGTTATAATATACCGCTCCCAATGCTGAATTTATTTGCAAAAACAGATGATTCCTTTTCTGAATTATCAGAATTTGTTTCGGGCAATTCCATTAGACTTCTCGTAAAAACCCCCATTACAGATGCAAATGGTATCAGGGAACTCAACAACAAGGTAGAAAACATTATTGCAGAATATCCACAATACTCACCATATGTTGCATCCACCGCACTTGTCAATGCTGGAATAAATAGCGGAGTTGTTGAAAATCAGTTTACAACAATATTTGTTGCCTTCGGAGCAATTGCCATTTTGCTCATTGTTGTCTTTAGAAAAATCCTTCTTGCACTTATTGCCGTAGTGCCCATTGTTGTTACCACTATACTTAATTTTTCCTATATGTCCATACTGAGAATGAATCTCGAGGTGTCCACAGCAATAATAGCAGGAGTGTTGATGGGGCTTATAATTGATTACTCAATACATCTTATAAGTGGATACAGACGACTTTCAAAAAAGCATGATAGAGCGGAGGCTTCAGATCTTGCATTGCGCGATATTGGTCCGGTTATAATTGCCAGTGGATTGTCACTGTCTGCAGGTTTTAGTTCATTGTTTTTCGCGCCACTTAAGCTTTTTCTTAATCTGGGAATCTTGCTTGTACTTGGTATTGTAACCGGCGTGGTATGCACATTGGTTTTCGTTCCACAATTACTATCACTTAGCTCTTCTAAGAAAAAGAGGTAATGTTTTTCCTGACTGAATAATATTATCGGGAGGATTTGTAATGTGGTATCCAGGTCACATTGAAAAGGCAAAAAATAGAATCAGGAAAAATTTAAAAATCGTCGATGCTGTAGTTGAACTACTTGATGCGAGAATTCCTTTCTCAAGCAGAGCTTATGAGTATGATGAGCTGTTTCAGAATAAACAGAGAATACTTGTTCTGAACAAAGAAGATCTGGCAGATCCTGCTATAACCAGTCAATGGATAAAATTCTATAAAGAAAATTATGATGTAATATCTGCAAATTTGAAGCGATCAGATGCAAGCTCTTTCTTAAAAAGAAAAATACTTCCAAAGATAAAGGGGAAATTTATTGAAAAGAAGATTATGATAGTCGGCGTACCAAATGTTGGAAAATCAACCTTGATAAACAGAATAAAGGGGAAAAAATCACTCGCAGTTGGTAACAGACCTGGCATCACCCGTGGTATACAGTGGATAAAGGTTAATGAACAACTTTCAGTTCTTGATACTCCAGGGATACTTTACACAAGGCTTCACAGTCCAAACATAAAGATGAAACTCATTGCGACTGGTTGTTTACCTCTCGAACAGGTTGATCTATTTGATGCAATGAAAAAAATATTTTCATTTCTCATAACAAGATACGGAGAAAATGTCTTTGACAATGTTCTAAAAAACCAAAAGGGAGAACATGTTGACTATGTAACCTTCCTGGAATTCTACTCTAAAGAAAACGGTTTCATTAAGAGAGGACAGGAATATGATTACGGAAGAGCGGCTGCACATTTCTTAATCAACCTGACAAAGGGTAATTTCGGAAAATTCTCCTATGAAACTCCCGATGAGATAGAATCATTGAGCAACGGGGAAGTTTCAAACAATGGAAAAACATAAAACAGCACTTATATTAAGTGGGGGCGGTGCAAGAGGAGCTGCCCACATAGGAGTAATAAGAGCACTTGAAGAAACAGGTTTTAAACCCGATATGATCATTGGAGTGAGTATTGGATCTGTTATCGGGGCATGTTATGCTCTATCAAATGACTCTGATAGACTCTGGAGTTATGCAAAGAAAGCTTACTATTTAGGCATGAAGTGGTTTCCTTTCAAACTTTCAATAACATCAAGGCCCTATTGTAAATTTCTTGCAAATCTTGGATGTTCCTACATGAACAATAGGAAGGCTGCTCTACCATCATGGTTTTATTTCTGGTTATTCAGACTGTTTTTCCGAAGGTTTACATTTAGTGATACAAAAATCAATTTTTATTGTATCTCCACGGATCTCAAAACAGGAGAAAGATACATCCACTCCGAAGGTTTAATATTTGATTCGCTCAAGGCATCAATGGCAATGCCAGGTGTTTTTCCGCCAGTTAAATTTAACGGTAAAGAACTTATTGATGGCGGAACCATCTGTAATTTGCCTGCGGATATAGCAAAATCACTCGGAGCAGAAAGAATAATAGCAGTGGATGTTG
>JBNGCV010000105.1:0-4308 GCA_049975465.1 Kosmotogaceae bacterium
CAGTCCGTATTTTTCAATTTGTTCGGTAACGAGCTTGATATCATCCCAAAACATTCTTGAGTTAACCGTTTCGATTGAAGTGAAATTATTGTATCACAGGCTTAGCTCAATTGCTTTTGCATAAGTCCGATTTGCCAGGGCAACTTCTTCTTTGCTTGCCAGAAAATTCCCTAATTCAATATAGTTGTTAATATTGTCGGGTTGTTTCTTTATGTTTTGATAAAAAGAGTGAACTTGTAAACAACCCGTATCTAATTGAGAGTTTTGAGACAATATTGCCTCAGACGCTTTAACCCAATACTGAGCGTACACTTGATGTTGCTTAAAGCCACATTCATGAAATTTAAGCGTTAAGCTCTGCATTTGAATATCGCTTAATTCAAACCAATGACTTAAAATTATACCTGTAGTCTTTAACACAGATGCAAAAAACTCAATTGTTAGCAGATCCAGATGTTTTCTGTTCAGACAAAATATCCTAGACTCTTCTGAATTGCGTAACTGAAGAAGCTCAATGGGTGAGATCGGACGAACTAAAGTGCAACTTTTTTCTTTAAATTCACGATCGACATAAATTTTGTTCTTAGGTGTTACAATTCCATACATTTTTAATCTTGGCAAATCTGCCAAATCTCGAATCATCTTTCGATCGATATCATTGACATTCAAAAAGACCAGTGCAATACTTATCTCCTGTTTGTGTATTTCCTGTAAATTCTCGTAAAATGTAATACGCTTTATCAAAGAAGGTCGCTCTGGAACTTTAAAATAAGTAGTATCTTTTGGAGTTTGATAGATTGGATCGATTTCTCCTTTTTGTATGTAATCTATTAGGCGATTTGCGTTAACGACATGATTGTAATTCTTCCACACCAAATCATGCCCTTTTTGAGCAATTTCTTGGACTTCTTCAGGGTGATCGATAAAGTAAGACAGTTTTTGCTGTAAGTCTAGCTCATTCTCAAAAGTTACGAGATGTTCTCCCTCTTGGAATAAGTCATTGAAACCCGATTCTGGGCTTAATCGATCGGTAATTAAGAAGCCATGACTGGAAAGAACTTCAAAAATACGCTGGTTGAGATCGCCGTTTAAACTGATATTTAAGTTAATTAAAGACTTCGAGTATATTTCTGAAGCTTGAGTTTGGGAAGCTTGCAAAATATTTATCGGAAAATCTAAAGCTTTTACTTTCTGCAATATATATTGTCGATAGGGATGAGACCGTCCGACACGGCCAACAAAAGAAATAGAGTAATCGTGACTCTGGAACAAGGGACGATCTTGAAAATGGGCATGAAATCCAGGAATCCAAATTGTATTCTCAAAACCAGCTTCCTGAAAATAATGTAAATGTTGCTTGTTATATTCTGTTGTTATGTAATCAAATTTTTCTTGTAGAGCGTACTCGAGTAAAGTTTTGATAGGCGCGTTCAGATGATGTGTATCGCCAAGCATCAAGATTTTTGGACAATTAAGCTTATGCAGGTTAATTGGCAAGCCTCGCTTGCTTGCATCTTGATGCACGATGACTAAGTCAGGTTTTTGCTCTAGTGGAAGCCGATCTATAACATCAGAAATATTAAAAGGATCTACTGGAACTTTGATTCTTCTTATACGATTTCCTTCAATGACTGTTTGGCAGTCTGGATCGCAAAATATTTCATTTTTTGAAACGATGACAGGGGGGGCAAATTGACCTGCTGACGGCCAAAAAATCACAACATTGATCAAAGGATACTCTGAGAGCATTGATTTGTGGGAAGCTTTAAGTTCATTTTTGATTTGAGTCTCGTTGATAGATACCTGCTGCATTTTGGAATTAGAAACTGCATTTATTTTTGGGACAAGTACCAATGGCAAACCAGTTTTATATACTGAAGCATTTTGAATATTCTTGAATATAGTCTGTGATACTAAATTAACATCATCTATTTGCTGTAATTGGACTAAAAGATCGATTAAATATTTTTTATTAAAAATAACAAAAGATAGTAGGGTACTTGGATCTTGAATTGATGGCAGCTTGTTCACTGCATTTTGATAGTTCAGGTCAGGATTTTTAACTGTAAATATTTGATCTTGGATTGTAGATGTATTAGAACCATCTACAATCCATGCACCAAACATTACACCTCCTAAATCGGGATTTTTGGCATCATTAAAAACACGGAGTGCATAAGCAATAATAGATTCATCATACTGCCAATAAGAACGAGTCACTAAAATATATTCTTCACTAGAATTCTCTAAAATTTCTAGAATTTTCTTGATGTTTATCTGATAGGAATCACATCCATCTGAAATTTGACACTGACTTTCTACTATATTTTTATGTCTTGATCGATGAACCCAGTCGTCCACCTTACGATCGTAAGGTGAATCTAGAGACTCTAATATAATTACTCTTACAGGCTTCTCTAGTGAAAAATTATGATTTGTGGAGTTGTCTCGGATGTGATGGCGAAGCTGATGTATATAGATCTCTTCTTGCTCTAAAAAGCACTTTTCTAAATCTTCAGATCTTTGTAATTCTTCATGAGAAGGCATTGGATAAAGAGGAGCATTATGAATAATTCGATCGCACACTCTATCTAAAGACACATCAATTCCTGGCTGAAGCTCGGCTAGGCTTTTTGCTCGAATATCTGCCTGATGCTTGTTTTTGATTCCAAACGATTTGAATTTAACTGAAAATTTAAAAAAGTACGAACGTGCAAAACGGTACAATTTTACAAAATCATTGACATTCAGCTTTTTGGATAGAAGAGTATCAACCAGATTTTGTAAAGAAGTTCGATCGACTCGATCGATTAAATAGCTTACGGCCTGGCTGTAACGCGATATTGACCAAGATGCTGTTGGAACGCCGCGTGCTACTGACTCAATAGCAACTGTACTAAAGAAAGCAATTGTTGCATCTGTATTCCAGAGTAATGCATAAGAGGTGATACGCTCAGAAGGCATGATAATTCTAACATTTTTCGGTGCAGTTAAAGCTTGCTGATAAGCTCTAGAAAGAAAATCCGTATCTGCCATGTATATATTTTGTCCGCCAATATAAGGATGATGGCGAATCACTAAATATTCATCTCGCTCTGCAAAAATTTCAATAAGTCGATCGATAACATCGAGTTGACTTGTAATCCCTTGATAGTCACCTGACATCGCGACTTCATCTTCACTAGACGTAAATACAGACACAATTTTTCGATCTGAAGGAATACGGAGTTGAGAGCGAATATCTGTATAAGAAGACTGAAAGTCATAGAACGACCAGTTCGTGTTTTTCCCCGTCTCGCGATCTTTGAAAAAAGCTTTTGTTTCTTGTAATTCGGGATTGTTTAAAGGGATATCTTTCCAATTTGAAACGCATTTAAGAGGAGGACAAGGACTTAAACATATAGAATTATCAAAAAAACTAAAGCTATCTGCCAGATAGCCTCTCTCGTGAACGAGAGTATCAATTTGTTTTGACTGTGCCACTTCAAACGCCACACGATAAGGCAACATACGTGCGTTGAATAGGAACATATTGGTGACTCGATATCGATCGAGTATCTTTAAAAGAGCATGATAGGTTATTAATCCATCTGCCAAGTATTTTCGGTGTACTTCTCTAACATCCGATCTAGACAAACCCGCTTCAGAAATTCTAAAATGTGTAAATATGGAAGATGCAACCCATTCACCAATGGGAATTCCCCGATAAGCAGCCTGTAGATAGTCGGAAGGATCGAGATTGGAAACCCATTTTTCAGCAACCTGACGATCTCCAGAAGTTATAAATTTTTTTAATTGGAGATAAGGCAGATGAAAAGTAGACTCAAAAAAAACTTGACCAGCTTGAGAACAGTTTCGACAAAGTTCTGAGCGATGTTCGCTAGGTGTTTCTTCCAAAACACAGCACTCTAAACCGTATAAGCCATCACAACCGACAACAATAACATCACAGTTCCGTAGCTTTAAAGAACTTGCAACAACTGCATCCACTTGATTGTGAATCAACCAACTACCGTAGGGAGCAAAAAATAAAACTAACTTTTGCTTTGTCATGATTTTTCAATAATTTAATTTGTCGAATTTGATAAGTTCAGAAAGATGCTCTATCTCTTTTTGCGGAAGACTACATGGTCTTCCGCAAGGAGGAATGCAACTAATAACTCTTTTCTGTGCTAATAGTCCAATAACCATTGCCATAGTTTCACAGCCAACGACAACTTGACTTTGGCTGATTTCCTCAAATAAAGTTTGCCTTCCCCCTAAATCGATTGTTAAATCGCAAAATTCTTCTCGAACATAGCTATATTT
>JBNGCV010000106.1:0-4249 GCA_049975465.1 Kosmotogaceae bacterium
TATTCTTTCTGCTCCGAGTGATTTTGCTATATCCGCAGGTAAATTACAGATGGTACCGCCATCAACAAGCTCTTTACCATTAAATTCAACTGGTGGAAAAACACCTGGCATTGCCATTGATGCTTTGAGCGCATCAAATATTAAACCTTGCGAGTGGATGTATCTTTCTCCTGATTTGAGATCCGTGGAAATACAGTAAAACTTGATTTTTGTATCACTAAATGTGAACCTTCTGAAGAACAATTTAAATAACCAGAAATAAAGCCATGATGGTAGAGCAGCTTTCCTGTTATTCATGTAGGAACATCCAAGATTTGCAAGAAATCTACAATAAGGCCTGGATGTTATTGAAACTTTGAAAGGGAACCACTTCATGCCGAGATAGTAAGCTTTCTTTGCGTAACTCCAGAGTTTATCAGCGTCATTTAATAAAGCATAACATGCCCCGATAACAGATCCAATACTGACCCCAATGATCATATCGGGCTTAAAACCTGTTTCTTCAAGTGCTCTTATTACACCTATGTGGGCGGCTCCTCTTGCACCGCCACCACTTAAAATAAGTGCTGTTTTAGGATTTCCCATTGTGTGAAAGTTCCCCGTTATCCATCGATTCTATGTCATCGGGAGTTTCATAGGAAAGTCTTCCAAAATTACCCTTTGTCAGGTTGATTAAAAAATGTGCAGCCGCTCTTTCGTAATCGTATTCCTGTCTTCTCTTAATGAAACCGTTTTTTTTGGAATAGGATTCAAGGAATGTTACATAGTCAACGTGTTCTCCATTTTGTTTTTTTAGGATGTTGTCAAAGACATTTTCTCCGTATCTCATTAAGAGAAATGAATATATATTTTTCATTGCTTCAAATAGATCAATCTGTTCGAGGGGTAAACAACCAGTCGCAATGAGTTTCATCTTTATGTTTGGACTGTGAAGCCTTGTGTAAAGTATCCCTGGAGTATCAAGAACTGAAAGTTGTTCATTAACCTTTATCCACTGTATACCACGGGTGATGCCAGGTCTGTTACCAACTGCGAGTGATTTTTTCCCCTTTATTCTGTTTATCAAGGTTGATTTTCCAACATTTGGTACGCCGACTATCATAATCTTCTTTTCAATAAATTTCCCCTTTATCCTTGGAAGAATTTTTCTTTTTAAGAAAGAGCTAGCATCTGATCGTTTCAAATTCGCAGATAGTACATTATAATCTTCTTTATAGAATTTTATCCATTGACTGGTTATGGCAGGATCTGCCAAATCTTCTTTGTTTAGAACCAGTATTCGCTGTTTATTCTGAAACAGCTCATCATATTCATAAGCCCTACTTGAGAAAGGAATTCTCGCATCAAGCAGTTCAACGACGGCATCGACGATCTTCAGATTTTTCCTGATTCTATTTTTTGCCGTTTCAATGTGACCTGGATACCACATTACAAATCCTCCCGAATAATATTATACAGTTCAATCAAAAATTACTTCTTTTTCTTAGAAGAACCAAGTGAAAGTAATTGTGGTACGAAAACCAATGTACATACCACACCGGTTACAATACCAAGTACAAGCAAGATGCCCAGATCAAGAAACAACTTAAGAGGTGCGAAAAACAATGAGCTAAAACCTGCAGACAGTGACAATCCACTTGCAATTATAACCGGACCAATATCGCGTAATGCAAGATCTGAAGCTTCCGCTCTATCATGCTTTTTTGATAGTCGCCTGTATCCACTTATAAGATGTATTGAATAATCAATTATAAGTCCCATCAACACTCCTGCTGTTATTGCTGTGGATACCTCGAGATTAATTCTCAGTATGGACATATAGGAAAAATTAAGTACGGTGGTAACAACAATTGGTACTACAGCAATAAGTGCAAGAAGGATTTTTCTAAAAACAACAATGAGCAAAATAGCAATTACTACGAAGGCGACAAATATTGTTGTAACCTGATTTTCAACAACACCACTGTTTATTCCAGCATTGACAAGTGCAGTGGATGCAACATATGGTGAGTATTTTGTATATTCCGCAATAATATTTTCTAACTTGTTGTTGAGTTCTCTAATTCCGTTTGCATCTGTAATGGGGGTTTTTACGAGAAGCCTCATGGAATTACCCGAAACAAATTCAGATAATTCAGAAAAAGAATCACCTGTTTTCGCAAATAAATTCAGCATTGGGAGCGGTATATTATAACTCTTAGAAATATCCAGTAGTGAATAAATTCCGTTAACTCCCTGTAATTCTTCTATTTTAGAAATCATTTGCTCAAGGTTTTTGGTGTCATCTGCGGTAAAAACTCCTTCCTTTTCGAGAACAACATACATAGGAAGAATCCAGCCAAAGGTTTCTTTGGTCTTTTCAGTAGCTTTAACAATATTAGAATTGTTTTTGAAATATGAGAACTGGTCTGAGTTAACTTCCAGATCTTTTATGAACATAGGTGAAATAAGCAATAGAATCAATAAACCTATTGAAAGGTAGCGTGAAAGTCTCGTTTTTGTCTGTATCTTGAATCCTAGATGCTTGTGTTTTGCTTTTAAATCAATAAGAGATAGAATTGAAGGGATAACAACCAGAGTAAAGAAAAAGCTAATTCCCACACCCAGCGCTACGAGTACACCAAGATACCGCATTGCTTCCATGGCACTGAAGACAAATGTCAGGAATCCCACTGCAGTAGTCAGTGCTGACAAAAACAGAGGAATTTTTTCATCTGATACAGCTTTTTTAACCGATTCAAGGTGATGAAAGCTATCTCTAAATCTCATGTATCTATCAATCATATGCAATCCGTAAGAAGAACTCACGATAATTATGAATAAACCTATTGTGGACGTGAGCATATTTAAGGTTAGATTTGCCATGGAGGCTATACCGTATGTCCACAATGCTGCAATAAGAGCTACTAGAGGTGGCAATAAAGCTGCCCTGAAGTCGCCAAGCCTCAAGAAATAAAGTACCCACATCAAGAGAAACAATAGTGGTGGAAAGAAATAGGTTAGTAACATTATTGATTTCTTCATTTCATTGTCAATGATCGGGTTTCCCGTCATGAAGATTTCGAAGTTATTTGGTAATTGCTTCAATGTTTTTCTAATGCTATCAACTGATACTTCGTTGGTTACATCAATTGCTATCAAAGAAGTTGTACCGCTTTTGTTGATTAAGTTCCCAACATATACAGGGTCTTCAATGAGCTTTCCGACGTTTTCCAGCGGAATGCCTTCTTCAAAAAAAGGTTTGGGATTTATACTGAACCCGGTGAAACTAACATCCCTGGCGTCAAATATTGAATTTACCTTTAATATCCCATCAAGTTCCTTCAAATCTTCAACTACCCTGTATAACGTCTCGGAGTTTTCTGGCTTAAGTAAAGAATCATCAGAATTAACAGAAACTACCAGAAGTATTTTTTCGACAGCTGGAAATGTTTTTTCCATGCGAGCCATTTTAATAGATGAAGGATAATCATCGGGTATAAGTTCTTCAAATGAACCAAAACGCAGGTTTGTAATGTTAAGCAGCAAAACGAGGGTAGCTACACCAACTATTGCTAATATCAGAACGGCAAACTTCTTTTTCATCACATCTCCTCCAGGTAAACTCTAACACTGTCGTTTTAAAATGTCTTGGCTAGTAGAAAAACATTTTGCTTTTGGGATAAATATTAAAAATCGAAATGTTCAGATTTGATATCACAATCTTCTATTTAGTTTTTGAGTAAGCCGTAAATAAAAATATCATGATATTTTCCCTCATAGTATTTCGCTTCACGCATTGTACCTTCATGTTTGAATCCAAGTGACTCAAATAAATTGATTGATTTCTCATTGTAATCAACGATCTCTGCTTCGAGCCTGTGAAAATTCAACATATTGAAACAGTGATCAATGATTATTTTAAGACTTCTCTTCGCATACCCCTTATTCTGTTCTGACAACTTTATGAATAAACTAATCTTTGCCTTATGGTTAAACCAGCGTATGCTGCTAAGGCTGATAGACCCTACAAGTTTAGCTTCAACCTCCAGCCTGTAATCAATTCTTTCAGGCAAATTTAAGCTGTACCATCGTTTTTCAGACATGGTCGCAAGTATATCGCAATCGTTAACTAATTCATTTAATTCATTGTCATCATTTGTAGTGGATATGATCATAAGTTCATTGTCTTTTATCAACATTCATTTATACCTCCTCCTATGATAACAGTCAAGATTTTAGTAAAGAATCTATCCTATTTTTTATGCTA
>JBNGCV010000107.1:0-4215 GCA_049975465.1 Kosmotogaceae bacterium
CACTCAAAGGAATGTACAAAAAACAGAAGCCAACAAAAACAGCTGTCCATATGATCACAGTTAAGAAGTTCCACTTCAATTCTTTTTTATATACGTTGGTAAAAACCACCTTTAAATGTCCTCCTGATAAAATTCCATAAATGATTCTTCTAACGTAGGATTGCGTATCTGAACATCTTCAAAATCAACTTCAGAGAGTTTTTTCATGAAGTCCTTAATTTGACTTTTCTTTACTGTATATACATGTGTTTTACCATTCTTGTTCTTTACCTCGAAATTATCCAGATGTTCTGGTTCACTTAATCCTCTTATGGTAACTAACTTTCTTGAATACTCGCTAAGATCGTCGATGTTCATGTCTTTTATCAATTCCCCGTTTTTTATTATTCCTACCCTTTGACATAACCGCTCAACTTCAGAAAGATTATGAGAAGAAAACAAAATTGCAGTTCCCCGTTCTCTCTCCTTTTCAAGTAAGTCGTACAGTTTGTTTTGAAGTAATGGATCCAGACCATTTGTAGGCTCATCTAAAATCAAATAATCAGGTTTATGAACAATGGCCTGCACGATTCCCACCTTTTTTCTATTACCCTGGGAGAGTTCTTTAAACTTCTTGTTTCTTTCGATACCCAGATAATGACAGAGTTCTTTTTCGTATTCCAGGTTTATATCTTTGTAAAACCTTCTGTTGAAGCACAAAAATTCGTTAACTTGCATATTTCCATAAAAATTGACCTCTCCTGGAAGATATCCTATTATGTGTTTCGCCTGATGTTGATCATGTGGAATTATATGATCACCGATTTTGACAAAACCCCTGTCTTTTTTCAGCAATCCCAGAATTATCCTTATAGTCGTTGTTTTTCCAGCACCATTTGGTCCTATTAATCCATAAATCTCATTCTTTTTTATTTTGAAGCTGACATCTTCAACTCCACGAAATTTACCGTAGTATTTTTTTAGATTTTCAGCGATTATCATTTAAGTGGCTCCTCGCAAGGTTTAAGGAATTCTCAAAATCCTTAAGCTGTTCAGGTAACGATCTGGGATCAGTAACCTGAAAAGCATTTATGTCTATTTCTCTAGCAGCTTTCACATTATCCTCTTTGTCATCCATAAATATTATCTTATGTGGTTCAATTTTTTCATGATTAAGTATGTACAAATAAAATTGAGGGTCAGGTTTTGCATAACCAATTACATTCGAAGCATAAACTCGATCGAATAAATTATAATCTCCTCTTTCGAGAAAATACCTATAATGAGAATCAAAGGTGTTTGTTGCACAAATTACTCTGTTATTTTTTCTTAGTTCATTAATTAGCTTTTCTACTTCTGGAAATCTTTCGGGATTAAAATATCTTATCCACCAGTCGTATCTGTTTGAACTTATCCCGATTTTCTTATAAAAGATACCCCAGAACTGCTTTTCACTAATCCTTCCACTACTAAGCGCTTTGAGGAGTTCTTCACCGGCCTCTTCTAACAATTCCTCTCTTGTCATATTGAATTCTTTAGCTATAACAGGAGCAACATCAAAGTCTTTGACTACTACTCCACCCATGTCAAACATATATGTAAACATATAATCACCTCAATGAATTTTACCATTTTAGAAATCTTGGTCAGTTAGCTAAAGGTAAAGAGTTATAATAAACTAAAAAGGGAGGTTGTAAAATGAAGAGAATCATGTTTTTTATTTACGATGAAATGGTTGATTATGAATTTTCACTAGCTGCAGATTTACTTGGTTATTCAAACGAATTCGAGGTATTCACAGCCTCTTACAATAAATCACCTGTGAAAAGTAAAGCGGGCATCGTTTACCAGCCAACGTATGATCTTGACGAAATAATGGAAATTGAAAACATTGATGGAATAGTCATAACAGGAGGCTGGAAAAGAACTAAGGATGAACGTTTAACCGCCCTTCTTGAAAAATTAAACAAAGAAGAAAAGTTGATTGCAGCAATTTGCGCAGGGCCTGAATTTTTGACTGACACAAACATCTTAAAAAGCCATAATTACACTTCATCTCTTCCACATGAAGAATATGTCAAAAACAAGGAAGAAGATCCTTTTCCACGAGAGAAATTTATTAACGAAGCTGTTGTAAGAGACAGAAACCTTATAACAGCTAAAGGAGAAGCATTCATTGATTTCGCTATAGAAATCGCTGATTGGTTAGGTTTGTTTGATGATTTTGATAGTAAAGAAGATGTAAGAAGTAGCTTTAAAATAACATAAAGAAAGCATGCTTCAAAAAGAAGCATGCTTTCTATTAGCTTATTCTTCTCTGGTTAAGAAATAGTAGATGGTTTTCGGTTCATCGGAAGATTCTAGATAATGTAATTCCATATTGTTGTTTGAAAGCAATGTTCCAATCATTATTCCATCCTCGTGTTCGACAATATAAATATCTCTTCCATCATCTGTAATTAAGCCTGAAAAATACTCATCAATTACAATATCTCCACTGGAGTTCCACACTTTTTTTCTACCGTGGAAAGCTCTACCATTCTGCTCTTCAACAAAAAGTTTGAAAGTGAATCCTTCAGGCATTGGCATATGCTTATCACCATTAACAGGAGCAAAATAACCAAAGCCCTCAGATTTTATTCTTTTCCAGGTTCCAACGATGTTTGGAAGTGATACTTTTTCAGCTCGTGATTTCACATTAACTATGTAGTAGTGTTCTTCCACTGGTCGAGTGTTCTCCCAACTTCTATGCAACTTGAATTCAATTAACGCACATCCTTCACTCAGCGCATTAAATGTCCATTGCTTTGTAGCCGGTGCACCAGGTCTTTCTGCTTTATGCAATGTTTTCTCATTTTTAAGTGAAACCACACCAGTATTCGAAATCTCATATTCCCATGTATATCCTGTAGAAGGATTTTCTTCGAGAACAACTAATAGGTTATCTCCTACCTCAGCGTTTATGGTAAGAGACTGTAATAATTGTTCTTCTTTTTTTCCATCTTTTGCTTCTTTTACAATTTTCACATTGTATGCTCTAATGTCTACTGTACTTGATGTTCCTTCCCATCCACGATAATTTCTAAAAATAATCGTTGTTTCACCCTCTTTTAGTGGTTCAAATGACCATTTTATTATCTGAGGAGCACCTACAATTTCTTCATCCTTCTGGGTTTCTGTTTGTGTTTTACTTTTAAGCTTTAAAATTTCCGGATTAGTTATCTCAAAATGCCAGGTAAAACCAGTTGAACCATTTTCTTCCAACTTAACAACCGGGATGTGTGAAAGGCTGACAGTGTTTAAAATATCGTTTAAAACAATGTTTTCAGAAAATGCAAAAACCGCTGTTCCGAAAACCAACAAAAGTACCAATATTTTTCTCATAATACACCTCCATAAATATAATTAACCAAAATTTTCTACAATTTTTCTTGCTAACTGTTTTAACAACCTTTTTGATTACAAAAAACAAATGTTAGAATTTTTAACATAAGGTGGTGAGAATTTGTCATTTATTTGTCAATTTTTCATAATATCAGCAGCAATACTTTACACAATCTCAATATGGGTAGAGTTCCTTTCTAGTTCACTAAAAAAGTATATCATTATATTACTCTGGCTAGGAATCTTAAGTAATACACTTTTTATTATTGCAGCATATATTGCAAAACCCCAGAACCAAGTACTGGTAATCCCTATCGGTATTCTTCTAGTGTCCCTAATGTTAATCAAGATAGTTCTTTCAACCATTTTTTATCTCAAAAACCGTTATTCACATAATTTACGACTATATGGCATAGTTGTTTGGTTCGTTTGGGTTTTTTATTATATAATTAGCTTTATCATAGGATAAAAAAGCTTACCGGTAACTTTATTTGTGGGGGGTTAGAATGAATAAAGATTTTGTTATTCCTTTGACAGTAATATCTTTTGTACTTACACTTGGTTTGCTGTCATTATATATCTTCCCTGTCGCACCTATACCCAAACCTGATGGAAAATATGATATTGGCATTACAGTAAATGAATATATAGATTTATCAAGAGAGGAACTGGCAACAGAAGAGAAAGATAACAGAAGACTGCTTCTTGATGTATGGTATCCAGCTTCAACTGTTGAAGGATTTACACCTATTACATGGTTAAGAGAAGGAGATATCTATTACGAAGGAATCTACAGAAGTCATGGTATATATAAATTCTTACTGCAACATACAAATCTTGTTAAAACAAATT
>JBNGCV010000108.1:0-4200 GCA_049975465.1 Kosmotogaceae bacterium
TTCTCTTCTTCCTTTTTGTGCCTATTTATGCTTTTTTCTGTCGAACTCGGGTTAATAGCCTTAATTAATTTGATGGCGATTTAAGAAACCATTCTTTGGTACAGTCAAATATATTCTGATTGATTAGGATTAGAAATATTTTAGTGAACTGTTTCCTTTAAATTACTTATAAAAATCCTTTGATAATTAGTTCTAGTATTTATGCTAAATTTTGAAATTCTGAGATGTATTTAGTAAGCATTTTCTATATGATGCTTCATTGATATAGTTGTTTTATTGATTATTAGCTATATTTAAGTTTGTTACTTATTAAGTTATAATCTTTTTGTATCAATCATTAGGCTTTATTTAATAATCCAGTGTTTTTTAACGAGGTGTATGAATGGATAAAGTGAAGATCGGAATTATTGGAGCAGGGAAAATGGGTGTCACGCATTGCGGTGCTTTTATGAATCATAAGAAGGCAAAGGTTATTTCTGTTTGCGATATAGATAAAGGTAAGGCAAATGATCTCGCAGAAGGCAACTGGCCAAAAATTGAATGCTATAAAGGTCGTTTTACTTCAAAGCATGCTATTAAAAAAATATATGAAGATTATAAAGAACTAATAAGTAGCTCAGATGTTGATGCAGTTGTTGTAACTACTTCTGAAGATTCGCATTACAGTATTGTTAGGGACGCACTGGAAAAAAATAAACATGTACTTGTTGAGAAGCCCTTTGTTAAGAATTATAAACTGGCTAATGAACTGGTAGAACTTGCTGATAAAAAGAACCTGGTTCTTTCTGTCGGTCAATGCTGGCGATTTCATCCACACTTAAAGTATGCCAGGAACATAGTTAATTCAGGAATACTGGGTGAAATTATAAAAGTGAAAGGGCACAGTTTGAATGATTCAGGGTACGAAACTCTTAACAATAATAGTGTAGATATTATAGATTCTATCTCTTATCTATTAGAGGAAATGAAAATAAAGTATGTGGTAGGAAATTTTATGAATACCCTTGAGGCAAACATTAATGAAGATATTGGTGTAGTGTTGATGGGCTTTGAAAGCGGAGCTTCGGGAATTTTTGAATTTGGCGGCCCGAAGACTACAAAGAATGACGGAGAATCAGCTATTCAACTACTTGGCACTCAAGGATATCTAAATATTTTTCCCACTTCAATCAAGTTATATATGAAGGACGAAGAGGGACAATTTTATCCTGAGCTTTGTGACTGGTATTTTTCTAAGGAATTGTTTATGAGGCAAGCAAGAAGCTTTGTTAGCAATATTTTGCGCGGAAAAGAAAATATTAATTCCGGGTGGAGTTATCTGGAAACTATTAAGATAAACAATGCGATTGAAAAATCAAAGAAAGAGAATCGAATTGTGTTTTTGGAGGGGTCTTAAATCCACTGATATGCGAGCTACAGGAAAATACACGTCCATCGTCCATCACTGACGTATCGTCCAACGCTCGTCTTGCAACTCGCTTCGTCCATCGACTGGAGCATAAACACCATGTAAAACACGTGATCCGTTGACCGTTTGCCGTGAACCGACAGGTACAACGTCCATCACTTCGTCCATCGAATTA
Organism: Kosmotogaceae bacterium; assembly: GCA_049975465.1. Lineage (GTDB taxonomy): Bacteria > Thermotogota > Thermotogae > Petrotogales > Kosmotogaceae > JASMTM01. The sequence continues at coordinate 1,584 of JBNGCV010000108.1, forward strand.
AACCCCGAGATCCGAGATCTGAGAACAAAAACAACGTCCATCGTCCATCACTTCGTTTAGTCCAACGCTTGCGCTGCAAGCTTCGTCCATCGAATAAATCATAAAAGTCAAATGAACACCTTCCCCCTGCTTCGCAGGGACCTTCCTCGAGGAAGGATTTAAGTGAAAAACGTTATCGGTTGCTAGTTATTCCTTGTACGCAACTACAATATTTGTATCTCTTTGATCAGCTTTTTCATTTGATCTGCCTAACACCTAAAACCCAACAGCTAAAATCGATTTTATAATATTTACATTTGCATCTCTTCGATCGGCTTTATAAACACCCCCAGTTAGTTACAGCTGGCCACCCTCAAGGGTGGAATTTTAAAAAACGAGAACCGAGAAGGTTAAAGAAGACGAGAACCCGAGAACAACCGAAAAGCCGAAAACGAGAATCCGATGTGGTTATACCATACAAACCTAAAAAAACACAAAAGGATCTCACTTAAAGGTGTATATTTTTGCATAAAAGAAATGATTAATAAAAAGCAGGTGGAAAAACCACCTGCTTTTTATTAAGTAATTTAGTTTTTAGAATTATAGGTAAAATCTTTACTCTTTATTTGCTGGTTGTAAATTCCCATACTGGCCCTGTAGTTTCTCCACCTTTTCCATCCTTTGCTTTCACTTTCCAGTAATAAGTTGTATCAGTGTCAAGCGTTACTGGTTCATAAGAATTTTCACTAATAACTGCTTTTAATGAAGTTGGAGGATCAAATTTTCCAAAATATATACTGTATGTTAATGAATCACCATCTACATCTGAACATTCCCATGAAAGAACAACATCTACTGAAACATCAGTTGCTCCGTCAGTTGGAATAGGGTTGTGAGGAATTTCAGGTGGTGCATTCACATCATTTACTGTAATTTCGAAGGTGTCCTCCGCAGTTCCACCTCTTCCATCACTTACTTCAATGGTTACATAATAGGTTCCAGCAGATTCATAATCAGGACTGTAAGTGTAAGTAGCATCATCTAGATTACCTACATTACCCACTAATGTATATGTGAGATCGTCATCATCTGTATCTGTTGCATAATTGCTTAAATTAATTACTAAAGTACTGCCTTCATCTGTTTCTTGATCTGGGATATCTATTGTTGGAATATGGTTATAGAAAGCTACAATTTTCTTTGGTGAATCAATTGTTTCTTCAATAGTTTTTTCACTTCCCGCATTACTTTCATTTATTTCCCAATATTCAAACAAAAAACCTGTAGCATCTGGTGCTATGAAGGTTTGTGTTGCATTAACTTCATACCAGTCTTCGCCATCTATTGTAGGAGCATCTTCAGGGATTGTATCTGTTATTACTTTGTATTCCTTTATCATTTCTGCTATATAGGTTTTATCAGTGTCAGGTGAAACAGTTCTTGTGGCATTTGAGTTATTATCATTCCATTGATTGAAATTATATCGTGTATCAATTCCAGATACAGTGTCTTCCCTATTAAATTCCTGAGGTGTTATTACTCCAATTTCAACTTCATTACCCAATGTGACTATTGTTGATTCAGGAGAAGGGTATGTATTTCCATCTATTAGAACTGTCAAACTTGTGTCCGGTGTTGTGGTTACAGTCAATTCGTATTCTGGTTTTTGCTCTGTTTCGAAAGACCATACTGACCCAGTTGCAACTTCTCCAAATGGATCCTCTGCTACTATCTTCCAGAAATAGTCTGTTTCATAATCGAGAGTCCCTGGATCATATTCGTTATCTGTGACATCGGTTGCTATGAGAACGGGTGTATCATCATCTTTTTGGAAGTAAACATCGTATGTTAAAGCATCTTCGTTAGGATCCGTACATTCCCATGACAAATCAGTGTCTATAGATACGCCTTTAGCATTATCATTTGGAGAAGGAGAATTTGGTACATTTGGAGGTAAATTACCCACATAGAAACTCCAAATTTCGCCTTCTACTTCTGCATTCTTATCTTTCACGACAACTTGCCAGAAGTGAGAAGCATCTTGAGTTAAGACTCCGTTCAGTGTTACAGTTTCTTCAGTTATGTCTTCAAATTCTTTTGAAAGATCTTGAGGAGAAGTACCAAGAAAAACATCGAATTTCAAAGTATCGCCTTGATCTTCATCTGTAGCTTCCCATGAAAGAATTACATCATCATTAATATATGAATTATTTTCAGGTGATGTGTATTCAATTTCTGGGATCCTATTAATTGTGATGATGAATGAATCTTCTTTTTCTACATTGCGTTTGTTAATTGCAGCAATAGTTACCTTTTCGCCGTCTTCAACATACTGTGGATTATCCCATATGTAATAGTTATCCTCTATCCTTCCTTCGCCATCTTTGACTTCATAAGTCACATTATCAAGATTTATTGCGTTGGTGTATTGTGTGAGCTCTAGTTTAAACTCCACACTCTCATTGGCTATTTGATTAGGTATATCAAGCGGATTAAATATTACAGGACATCCAGTAAAACTTATTACTAGCAAAATTATAGAAACATAAAATACAGTTTTCTTCATATATTACACCCCCAGACTTGATAGCGTAAAATTGATGCTGTAAAAAGAGAAAAGCCCTGTATCCTATAATAG
>JBNGCV010000109.1:0-4188 GCA_049975465.1 Kosmotogaceae bacterium
GCAGTAGGATTGAGTACTGCAATTATGGTCGGGATTCCATTACTCGTTCAGTTGCCCATCGACTGGTGCAAAAAAAGTGAAACGAGAGTCCGAGAATGCGAGAAGCCTAGGGGAAACCTGAAAAATGATTGAAATGTACCTTGGGAACAGAAGATATTCTGAATGTTGTTCAGAATTTACTGACTACCTACAAAATTGGTCAAATTCATAACTTCAACCGACTATATTGATTCATATTTGTTTCTATTAAACTGATGCTATAATTTTTTTTAACAGGGAATAGTAGGAAATGGAGGAGATCTTATGCCTGACAGATCAAAAGACTGGTTGAATCAAGCTCTTAGAGATTTGGAGCAAGCCAAAGATTCAAAAAACAGCCAAAGGCATGAATGGGCTTGTTTTGCGTCACATCAGGCCGCTGAAAAAGCTGTCAAAGCGTTACATCTTAAGTGCAAACAAGAAACCTGGGGGTATATGATAAGCAAACTTTTGGGCGAATTGCCTGAAAGCATTCCATTGCCTACTGAATTAATTGATAAAGCCAAAATACTTGATAACTACTTTATCCCTTCAAGATATCCAAATAGTCATCCTGAAGGGGCACCTTATGAATTTTTTGGGTTAAAACAAAGTGAGGAGGCCATAAAATATGCCAGTGAGATCATTGAATTCGTCCGTAATGAAATGGCCAAATAAAGATGAAGTATTGCAGGCTTTGAGCGAATGGAAAAGAACCAGTTGCAAGAATGACGAAAATATAGTTTCTATCGGTTATTTTGGTTCATATGCAAGAAATGATTCAGGCGTAGGAAGCGATCTCGATCTTGTGATCATTGTTAAAAAACTGACAAACCTTTTGAAAAGAGAGGTATAGAATGGGATTTATCTTGTATTCCTGTACCAGTTGATTTGCTTGTTTATACGCAAAAAGAGTGGGGGAAACTAAAAAAGGAACGCAACGGCTTTATTAAAAAACTATGCAAAGAAATTGTTTGGTTAAAATAACTTCTCTTTCTTTTTCATAAATCTCTGGATTATCGCTTACTGTTATCTACATTCAAATAATTTACCTTGAAACTCTCATACCCGCCTTCCCCCAAAGGTGCAGTTAAATACTCGTACTGCTCGGTTCACGTTTTTTGAAATTCAATGGACTATGTACTAAGCTTGTTACCAGCAATGGTTGTACTATGAACGTCGTTTTTTGGTGTCGGATTCTCGTCAACTCGGTCCTTCTCGTTTTTAAAAAGTTTTCGTCAAGCCTCGGATCACTGATCTCGGAGCTGAGTTTTAGTTCGATGGATCAAGTGAATCGTTTTAGATATATCATCTAATTTCGTCAAATACATCTTTAATATTTCTCAACTGTTTGAGTGCTTTTTCTGTGACCCAATATTTTCTAAATTTAATTGAATAATCAAAAGCTTCATTAATAAGATCATTTTCAAATTCTCTTTTGTTTTCTTGTAATGCTCCAATAGCTTCTCGTGGATCTTCATATAGCAAAATATCTAAAATGAAAGGATTATTATCTAGTGCATCAAAAATGGTTTTTTCAGCGTAATCATATTCACCTGTATGATAATAAAGTAATGCTGCATTCATAGCCTCGCTGGCCTTCTCTAAATGGGAAAAATTCAAAACCTTTTTTAAATCTTCAAAATTCCCTTTTTCCAAAAATATTTTCATTTGTTGGTCTTTAGTACTAAAAATATCTTCAGGATCTAGTTGCTGACTTATTTCAAGAACCCCTTTCGCTTTAGAAAGCTGGTTTTCTTCGACTAATATCCCACTATACCAATTTAGTAACAGCAAAACATACATACCCATATTTTCATCTTCAACATGTATAGGCGCAAGTTCTTCAGGCAATATCTCCAAAAGCTTTTTGTAACCTTTTTCCAAAACTTTTGGTACTTTACTTCGACTTCTTGATTCAATTAGTTCTTCAACATATCTCATATAAAGATCGAAGTTGTAAGGATACTTATTTATATATTTTTCATATTCTTTTAGGCGTTTATTAGTATTTTCAATTGAGTCTATATAATTCAGGATTATGCCCAATGTAGGATGATTGGTTACAAGCTGAAAAAAGTGGTTTACAAAACCCGGTTCAACAAATACAGATAATTCTCTTTCAGTAAATCCTTCCTTCTGTTGTAGCATGTTATAAAAATAATACGAGAGCCCAGCTACTTCTTTTGCTTCTTCAAACACACTCTTATATTCTGAGCTCATTAAATCATCAGCTAACATCTTGAAATGTTCCTTCTCTCTGGCAGAAAAATCTTCAACTTTTTCTAATTCCTTTTTATTCTTCAATACGTTAAAAATTCTTGCTGTATCAATTCCGCTTTCATCAAGTGATCCAAAGAATTTGTTGACATCATCTTCGTTCATATCTGATCTTTCTTTAAGCCCAAGTCTTATACCAGCAACAGCGAAATACAGGGCCCGTCTCATCAGGAATTTTACATCCCCAGAAAATATGCCTTTGAATATTTTTAGCAATATTTTTGGATCAAAGTGCTTCCCAAGGCAGTAAAAGAAATAAGCAGTTCTGTACATGAAGTAAAAATCATGACTAAAAATTCCTAAACGGTTTAAGAATTTCTCTCTAGTAAGGAGTTTTGTAGTTAACTCAGTAACTTTCTTTTTGATTTTTTTATCTTGATGCTCATCAATATAATAACTTAATAATAAATCCATTTCGTTTAGATAATGAACTTCGTTATTTTTATGTTCACTATATTTTTCAAATAAAGGTAATAAATCCTCTACTTCATGATCACCTTCTATTGCTGCATAGTACGGGTATAGCTCGGGATGTCCACTGATTTCAATTAACTGTACTTTTTGATTAGGCTTCTTTTCGATAATTGAGTAAACGGATTTAACACCATTGGCTAATTTCAACAGTTCATCATCAAGTTCTGTATTTTCAATGAGAAAACATGTAGCATCCGTAAGTGCAACAACTGTAAAATATTTGAAAGTACTTTTGTCCATCAGATCAAATATTTCATCAATCTCTGAATAATGGCCTTTTAGCGACTCAATATACTTGGCTATATCTTTTTTATGTACTGCATCATTCAATTTATTGATAACGCTTTTATCCATATTTTGAAGCTTGGGTGATTTACCTTCGATATACATCAGGCCTACTCTGGCAATATCTCTTGCTACTTCTATTCTTTCAGAAATTGGAATGTCAACGTTCCAAAGTTGATTGGCAGTGAAGTAAGTATTGAAAATATTTTTGTTGGCCAGATCAACATCTTTATCGAATGAAAATGTTTTTCTCATTGTTGCTACATACTTATCCTTGTCTTCTGGCTTTAACACTTTAAAAGGAGTATCCGAGAATTTATAGTCTCCTTTTGTCTCAACTAATTGTGCTACAACAGCCATACGCAGGTATTCAAAAAACATAAATATCATTCCCTTTTATAATTGTCTTTGTTGCTAACCTCATTTGTTGAGTTTATTTGTATACTTTTTTAGTTCTTTGTTGATCTTCTCTATATCAAAATATTCTGGTTGCCAATCTTCGAGCCATTCTATCAGTTCATTAAATTCCTCTTGTTCATCGGTATCTTCAAAATGTTTGTCTCCAGGATAGTACTGCCATTTTTTATTTTGATAATAGGCAATGACACAGTCATAATAGCCCGAGGAACTACCACAGTCCTCCTTAGGGCAGGCTCTTGCTCCATCAAGACAAATAGCCTCAATTTTGTTAGAGGAAACATTTTCCACTTTTTCAAGAACTATTTCATGTTCCCAGTTATCACCGAAATCATATGTGTAAATTGCTTTGTCCCCTTTCTTCTTAAAAACGTCCTCGAGATTTAGATTTAAGGAATGTTCGAGTTTCATATTGTTATAATTCATAAAATCACTTTCTGAATCAAGGTACTCAATACTTGTATTTCCAGCTGTGAATGAATACAAATGGTAATTTTGCCAGCCCATAATTCTTTGAATAACTTCATGAAACTGATGAAAATTCATCGTAGAACTCACTTTAAATCGTCTCCAAATCGGAGGTTCAATATCTACCATAACAATTTTATAAGTATGAAGCTTCATATAATCCTCTCCCTTTACATAATATAGTTTTTTCGATGATAACTATAAAAACAATATCACTTTTTCTAAGAGAAATGAAATACCCAGATA
>JBNGCV010000110.1:0-4185 GCA_049975465.1 Kosmotogaceae bacterium
CAATTCTTGTTGCCTGCAAAAAAACAAGATCGCCTTTTTCAATTCCAAGTTTCTTTTTCAAATCATTGTTGAATGTATCTTTATTGCATACAGTACCATTAAAATCAAAGACGTTGGGTATTACTTCAGAAGGGACACCTTTCTTTGTTTTGAGTTCTTCCTGTGCAATTGAATTTATAACGACATGACCATCCAGATCAGCTGGTGGAAAGTTATCCTCAAGCAAGTTCTTAACGTAATTGCTGGTTGGATTTGAATAGAATGAGCGTTCCCAGTAAAAATCGTGATGATGTCCAATCAGAAATGGTTTACGGCCATCAAGATCCTCCATTGCAAGGGGAAGAGAAAGATTACAACCGAGAGACCAGATATTGTTACCAACAATACAATCAAAGTTCTCTTTCTTGATTATAGGGATTAATAAACGTTTGATTTCATTGCTGTACGTCCTTATCTCTTCAAAAAGACTGCCTGGGCTAAATTCCTCAAGGTTAATAAAAGCGTTGTTCAATATTCTTTTATTCCTGGAGTTATCGTACATTATGCTTGGTATTTCGTAACCCTCTTCATGACCAAGTGAACCAGCTATATATGAAACCTCATGGCCCATTCTTTGAAGAACCGTGCGCCATTTTTTCATTTCAAGTGAAACGCCATCATTTTCTCCAGTCCTGTAATGTAGCAATGCAATCTTCATATTCAAAACCTTTTTGGTTTAAGAGCCTTTTCTAGTTTATTGAAGTGTTTTTTCAGATTAGTTTCGAAATTAACTAGCACACAGCGGTAAAGTACCTCAAGTATAACGAATTCACCGATTCGATTGACTATAAAACTATTTTCAGAAGGATCACTGGTTGCTGTGTACAGTACCACATCTGCTTCATTTGTTATGGGAGAATTTATGCCGGATGTAATTGCGATAGTTTTTGCTCCTGCCCCTTGTGCTGTTTGAAGTGATTTGCATGTATCTCTTATTGTTCCAGTGTGGGAAACCCCAATTACCACATCATCTTCACCCATACTGGAAGCTACCATAACCTGAGCGTGAGGATCAGAATAATAATTGGATGAAAGACCTAGGAGTGCAAAGTTTAAGCTTGCACTTTGTGCAATAGCAGAAGATCTACCCACAGCAAAAAAGAAAATCCTTTTCGACTTTTTTATAAGTTTCACAGCTTTTTCTACAGATTTTATATCAAGGAGACTGTTGATCTGTTTAATAAGATTCATGTTGGAATCGATCACAGATTTGACGAAGCTCTCCAGGTCTTTTTTGGAATCGCTAGGTGTGTCTTCTTTAGGGATGCTCAATTCTCTTGCCAGGGATATTTTGAAATCCTGATAACCACTAAACCCGAGTTTCTTGATTAATCTATATACAGTAGCTTCACTAGCCTCTGAAAAGCGTGCTAATTCAGTTATTGTATAGTGGATAACATCATCTGGTCTTTCATAAATATATTTGGCAACTTTTTTCTCCGATTCACTGAATGTAGAATATTTACCTTTTATGAACGTTGTTATCACGTTACCACCTCTTTATTAAATCAGGCTTTTTTTCTATAAAACATTCTACAGCTTCTTTGACATATTTCTCTGCTTCTTTTGATGCTAACTCTTTGGTTTTTTCTACAAAATCGGCAACCCTTGCGAAATACAAAGGTAGTAAAAGTGAAATTACATTTGTTTTTTCCGATACTTGTCTATATTTAATCATCAGAGAATAAACCAGGTCAACCCAATCCTCAATACTTAAAGTACCATTATCAGACACTTCATTGATAAGAAGCTGTTTATCTTTTGTTAGCAATCTTTCTGCAAGTTCCTGATTTTTCTTCAGTTGCATTCTTGCATTATTCTTCATATTTTCCAGATCTACTTTCAATGGTTCTGGTATTACTTCTGGTATTTCACCATACAGTACAGCTTTTCTCATTCCCTTTATCTCCCGCCAGTTGTCAAAGTATTTCTCGGATAAACTAAATAGCGTCCCCACAACCTGTTCGAACATGGGGCCAAGTTGTTTACCAGGATCCTTTGCATCGTGAACTTTGACTCCGAGAGCTGCTTGCATCGGAGGTTTATTACTTTCATTTACTGCAGTTATAGTCATCCAGATATCTATACCAAAACGTGAAATGTCACTTTTCCAAATTTCTGAAGGTTTCGAAAGATATATATCTATTAAATCAAGTCCAATCCCAAAATCTCCACCAATAGGTTGCCTTATGTCAATACCATAAAGAGCCGTTGTCAATGGATAACATAGGTTATTTGTAATTGTTCCGTCGTATTTGTGCCTGACATAGTATGGAGTAATATAGGAAGTTGCACCCCTCAATACGGGTTTTGAAAGTCTTTCAATCCACCATGGTTTAACACTTCTAAGGTCAGCATCTAAAAAGATTGTAACAGGAGCTCTCAGAAATTTTGAAATCTCCATTATGGCTTTCATGGCACTGCCTTTGCCCGAAATACCATTGTACTTGAAAGCCAGTTTATCAACATTTTCTGTATTGGAGGAAAGAAATACATCAATTGTGTTATCTCTGGAGTCTCCGTCAGAATCAACGACCAATCCATTTCCGTGGAAAAATTCAGTGATTCCTCTGGCAGCGGTCTCCGCTACATGTGAAATAGTTGAAGCGTTGTTATAGCTTGAAATTCCAACGATTATATCTGGCTTTTTGTAATCTGATAATTTACTGTAGACACTGTCAGGCAATGACTTCATGTCTGGCCTCCATTTATTCTTTAACTGCGCCGACTGTTAATCCGCTAGTAAGATATTTTTCCATCACTGTAAACATAATTATGATCGGAACTGCAGTCAAAACAGATGCTGTCATCATTTTACCCCAGATTGCATGTTCTGAATAGAACAGTTCATTAAGTCCAATGGGTAGTGTGTAAAAAGTTGGATACGGTCTTATAAAAATTGATGCAAACAAGTACTCATTCCAGGCTATCATAAATGCGTATATGTATACAGTCACAATTGCTGGAAGTGAAAGCGGGATAACAATTCTAAATATGGTTTGTAATCTCGAACATCCGTCAATTATGGCTGCTTCTTCGATAGAAAAAGGAATGGTTCTGAAATAATTACCGAGCATATATAAAGAAACAGGTAATGTTTGCACAATGTAAATAATGAACATTGCAAAAAATGACCTAGGACCATTTCCAGTGAGACCTGCTTTAACAAATATCTGGTAAAGAGGTACAGCTAAAATCGTGCCACCAAAAAGATAAACAATCAGTACTCCTCTCTGAAGAAAACCTCTGCCTTTATAGCGTAGTCTGCTGAAAGAATATGCTCCGAGTACTGCGACAATGAGCGTTGCCAGCGCTGACAATCCTGCTAAAAACAGACTGTTTCTAAAAAATCTTATAAATGGAAATGATGATTCGGTTTTTAGCATCCCCTTTTCTTTGAGTATTTCTTTTTGTTGTTCTTCTGGGAGGTCTTCTATCAATTTTAAAAAATGTTCTGCTTCAGTGGAAAGCTGGTCTCTAAGTGACTGTTCGAAACCAAGAAGTTGCTTGTATTGAGTAAGAGTAGGTCTTTCTGGAATTATTCCATGATCGAAGGCATCCGAATCGTACCTGAAGGATATGGATAGCATCCAGGCGAAGGGATATCCAACAAAAATGACCAGCGCTATAACCAGTAAGTAGAAACCAATTGTCTTGAGAGGACTTTTTTTGCCTACCATTTCAACACCTTCTTAACGTAGTACCCGATCAGGATCATCATTACAACAAACAAGAGTGTAGCAATTGAAGCTGCAACACCCTGTTGTGGAACACCTATAAAAGCCTTTTCATAAATGTAAATAGGTAGTGTTCCTGCAAACTTAGACATCAAGTAAACCTCGTCAAATTTGTAGAAATTCCAGATTCCTCTCAACAACGCTACTGATCCAATTACAAAATATAATTCCGGTAATGTTATGAACCTGAATTTGGCCCAATTGCTTGCGCCATCTATTTCAGCAGCTTCATAATATGTCTTAGAAATCGATTGTAGTCTTGAAAGTATCATCAAATAAACAAATGGGAAGTTTCTCCAAATGTTGAAGAATGTAACGACCCAGAACGCATTGTTGGGATCGTTTATCAAATCAACTCCGGGGTCCATAAGACCGATAGAAGATATCAATCGTACTAATGGCCCATCTA
>JBNGCV010000111.1:0-4185 GCA_049975465.1 Kosmotogaceae bacterium
TAGATGGGCCATTAGTACGATTGATATCTTCTATCGGTCTTATGGACCCCGGAGTAGACTTGATAAACGATCCGAACAATGCGTTCTGGGTAGTTACATTCTTCAATATTTGGAGAAACTTCCCATTTGTTTATTTGATGATACTTTCAAGACTGCAATCGATTTCTAAGACATATTATGAAGCCGCTGAAATAGATGGCGCAAGCGATTGGGCCAAATTCAGGTTCATAACATTACCGGAATTATATTTTGTTATTGGTTCAGTAGCGTTGCTGAGAGGAATCTGGAATTTCTACAAATTTGACGAAGTTTATTTGATGTCAAAGTTTGCAGGTACCCTGCCAATTTATATATATGAAAAGGCTTTTATAGGTGTTCCACAGCAGGGTGTTGCAGCATCAATTGCCACTATCTTGTTTGTTGTAATGATGATCTTAATCGGGTACTACGTTAAGAAGGTGTTGAAATGGTAGGCAAAAAAAGGCCTCTCAAGACAATTGGTTTCTACTTATTAGTTATAGCGCTGGTCATTTTTGTTGGGTACCCCTTCGCCTGGATGCTATCCATCTCCTTCAGGTACGACTCGGATGCGTTTGATCATGGAATAATTCCTGAAAGACCTACTCTAACTCAATACAAGCAACTTCTTGGATTCGAGCAGTCACTTAGAGATCAGCTTTCAACGGAAGCAGAACAATTTTTAAAATTAATAGAAGACCTCCCAGAAGAACAACAAAAAGAAATACTCAAAGAAAAGGGGTTGCTCAAAACTGAATCGTCATTTCCATTTATCAGATTCTTTAGAAACAGTCTGTTTTTAGCAGGATTATCAGCTCTGGCAACACTCATTGTTGCAGTACTCGGGGCATATTCTTTCAGCAGACTACGCTATAAAGGCAGAGGTTTTCTTCAGAGAGGAGTACTGATTGTTTATCTTTTTGGTGGCACGATTTTAGCTGTACCTCTTTACCAGATATTTGTAAAAGCAGGTCTTACTGGAAACGGACCAAAGTCATTTTTCGCATTGTTCATTATTTATATTGTTCAAACATTACCTGTTTCTTTATATATGCTCGGTAATTATTTCAGAACCATCCCTTATTCTATTGAAGAAGCAGCCATTATTGATGGTTGTTCGAGGTTACAAACCATATTTAAAATTGTTATACCGCTTTCACTACCAGCAATTGTGACTGTTTACATTTATGCGTTTATGATAGCCTGGAATGAGTACTTATTTGTATCAATTTTCATAAGACCTTATCCAGCCTTTTACACTCTACCCATTGGACTTAATGAACTGTTCTATTCAGAACATGCAATCTGGGGTAAAATGATGACAGCATCTGTTTTGACTGCAGTTCCGATCATAATTATGTTTACAGTGATGGAAAAATATCTTACTAGCGGATTAACAGTCGGCGCAGTTAAAGAATAAATGGAGGTCAGATATGAAGTCATTGCCTGACAGTATTTACAGGAAATTATCAGATTACGAAAAGCCAGAGATAGTTGTTGGGATTTCGAGCTTTAACAATGTCTCAACTATTTCACATGTAGCTGAGACTGCTGCCAGAGGAATCATTGAATTTTTCCATGGTAACGGATTGATAGTTGATTCAGATGGAGGCTCCAGAGATAACACAGTTGATACATTTCTCTCCACAAGTACGGAAAATGTAAATAAACTAGCATTCAAATACGAGGGCGTTTCGGGTAAAGGCAGTGCCATGAGATCCATAATGGAGGTTTCAAAATCACTGAGAGCTCCTGTTACAATCTTTCTAGACGCTGACCTTAGAAGCGTTAAATCTTGGTGGATTGAAAGACTTGCGAAACCTATATTGAGGGATGCTACTTCTTACATTACACCATATTATGTCAGGCACAAATACGACGGAACAATTACGAATAATCTCTGTTATCCATTGACAACAGCCCTCTATGGTATTGACATAAGGCAACCTATTGGTGGAGACTTTGGAGTCGGGCTCGATTTAGTGGATATATATCTTTCCAAACCTTCAGAAATTTGGAAGAGTGACATCTCACGTTTCGGTATAGACATCTGGATGACCATAACTGCGGTAAATGAAAGTGATAAACCACCGATGCAAGCAGCTCTTGGAGCCAAAATTCATGATGCAAAGGATCCTGGAAAACAACTTGGACCCATGTTCGAACAGGTTGTGGGAACACTATTTGAGTTATCTGAGGAATACTTTCACAACTGGCGGAAAATAAAGGGAATGAGAAAAGCTGTACTGTACGGAGAAATACCGGAAGTAACACCGGAACCACTGAGTGTAGATCTGGATAATATGAAGAATAATGCAAGAATACAACTGAAGAAAAATCTGGAACTTGCAGAAAGATTGCTAACAAAAGATAAACAGTATATTATCGATGAAGTTACTGACAGCGGTACTTTAAATATTGAGGATTGGGTTGACCTGGTCTATTCTCTAATGATTAAATATAGGAAAGTCTCGAAAAGAACAAGCGTAATATCACTTTTACTGCCTTTGTATTTTGCAAGGGTTGCGGATTTTGTAGAAAAGACCAAAGAGTTATCGTCAAAAGAAGCAGAGAAATATGTCAAAGAAGCTGTAGAATGTTTCATGGGAAAAAAGCCTGACTTAATAAAGAGGTGGTAATGTGATAACAACATTCATAAAAGGTAAATATTCTACATTCAGTGAATCGGAGAAAAAAGTTGCCAAATATATTTATGAAAGACCAGATGATGTTATCCACTATACAATAACTGAATTAGCACGCTTTTCAGAGGCTAGTGAAGCTACTGTATATAGATTAATCAAGAAACTCGGGTTTAGTGGTTATCAGGATTTCAAAATATCCCTGGCAAGAGAATTGAGCATACCCAAGGAAGGCACACCTGGTGATTCCAAAAAGGATCTGGAAAGCTTCGTCAAATCTGTGATCGATTCAAACATGAATCTTATTAAACAGATCAGCAGTGTCCTTGATATAAAATCTGTAGAAAAAGCTGTCAAACTAATAGAAAAATCTAAAAGGATTTTCTTCTTTGCTGTGGGTAGATCTTCAGCTGTTGCGCAGAGTGCAAGTCTTAACTTTGCATTGCTAGGTCTTTCAGCCAATTACTATTCTGATCCTCATGCTCAGGTGATGGTAGCTTCTAGTATGGATGAAGATGATGTGGTAATTGGGGTTTCCCACACAGGGACCATAAGAGATACATGCAAATCACTTCAAATAGCTCACGGCGCAGGAGCAAAAACTATCGCAATCACATCAGGTATAAATTCTCCTATAACAAATGAAGCGGATGTAGTGCTATACACAGCAACCAGTGATCCTTCTGAAAACAGTTTTATAGTCAATCGAATCGGTGAATTCGTTATACTTGAGGTACTTTACCGCTGTGTGCTAGTTAATTTCGAAACTAATCTGAAAAAACACTTCAATAAACTAGAAAAGGCTCTTAAACCGAAAAGGTTTTGAATATGAAAATTGCATTATTACACTACAGGGTTGGAGAAAATGACGGCGTTTCACTTGAAATGAAAAAATGGCGCACGGTTCTTGAAAGAATGGGTCATGAAGTTTCATATATAGCGGGTTCACTCGGCCAGGAAGAGGGTTACGAAATACCAAGCATAATGTACGATAACCCCAGGAATAAAAGAATATTGAAAAACGCTTTTAGTAGCCTTGAGGAATTTAGCCCGGGAAGACTTGTCGAAGAAATAAAGACGTACAGCAATGAAATCAAACGTTCATTAATTCCTATAATCAAGAGAGAGAACATTGACTGTATCGTGGGCAACAATGTCTGGTCACTCGGTTGTAATCTATCTCTGCCCCTTGCACTGGAAGATCTTGATGGCCATAAACCATTTCTGATCGGGCATCATCACGATTTCCACTGGGAACGCTCTTTCTATTCAAATCCAACCAGCAATTATGTTAAAAACTTGCTTGAAGATAGTTTTCCGCCAGTTGATCTGGATGGTCATGTTGTTATAAACTCTATAGCTCAGGAAGAGCTCAAGATAAAGAATGGCATAGTTTCTGAAGTAATACCCAATGTATTTGATTTCAATGGTACTGTGTGCAATAAAGATTCATTTAACCATGATTTGAAGAAGAAACTTGGAATTGAAAAAGGCGATCTTGTTTTTTTGCAGGCAACAAGAATTG
>JBNGCV010000112.1:0-4124 GCA_049975465.1 Kosmotogaceae bacterium
TGTTACCGCCTGATGTTTGTTTATTATCAATCAGTTATCTATTTTGCATAATCCAATATCCACTCAATCGAAGCACTGCCGTTTCCAAAAAAATTAGTTTTTAGGGTCGGCAAAAAAGCATAGGCAGACAGAAAAGCTCTTCCCGCAAAATACGGTTTGCAGGGTTGGGCTTCGCGGGTTTTGCGGGATGTGCTTGGCTGTGTGGGCTGGCTATTCTGTCAATTCTTGTGCTATCATTTCAGCTTGTTTAAGTACTGTTTCAGTTGCCAGTTTTTGCATGTCCGGTGGATACCCATATTGTCTTAAAGTCCGTTTAATTATTACTTTTAGTTTTGCCCTTACGCTTTCTTTTATTGTCCAGTCAATTGAAGCATTTTGTTTTACTCTTTCTGTTAATTTAACCGCCAATTCTCGCAATTTATCCTGCTGCATTAATTGCCGTGCACTCTCATTATTAGCTACTGCCGTATAAAAAGCATATTCAAAGTCCGAAAGCCCCATTGCTTCTGCTTCCGTATCCATGTTTACGATTTCCTTACTCAGTTTTATAAGTTCATCGATGACTTCTGCAGCAGTCAGTATCTTGTTGTGATACTTTTTTATTGAACTTTCAAGCATTTCCATTAAGGATTTACTTTTAACCAGATTCTTTTTGGAACGAGATTTTATTTCATCATTTAAAAGTTTTTTCAGAACTTCCATTGCCACATTTTTATGCTCCATTCCTTTCAATTCCAACAGGAATTCGTCTGATAAAATTGAAATGTCCGGTTTTTTTATTCCTGCAGCATCGAAAACATCAATAACTTGTTCAGAAATCAAAGCCTTATCAATTACCTGCCGAATTGTAGTTTCAATTTCTTCATCGGTTTTTGAAGTCCCAGCTCCATCAAACTTTGCTAACCTTGCTTTTACGGCTTGGAAAAAAGAAACCTCCTCTTTAATATCCATTGCCTGTTCATGCGGAACTGCAATTGCAAAGGCTTTTGAAAGTGCCGTAACTTCATTAATGTATCTTTTCTTTCCGTCTTCAAGTCCAAGAATATGCTCCTCTGCACCTAAAATCATGGATAGCTTTTTTGAAGTATCAGCTTGGAAATAATCTTCATACGGAAAACCATGAAACATATTTGAAACGACTTCCAGTTTTTCCAACATAAGTTCCACTGCCTGTTCCTGTGCAATTGCAGGGTCGCCTTTACCGCCAGCATCGGAATAAAATGAAAGTGCTTTTTTCAAATCAGATGCTATTCCTAAATAATCAACAACCAAACCACCCGGCTTATCTTTGTAAACCCTATTGACACGGGCAATTGCCTGCATCAGATTATGGCCTCTCATAGGTTTGTCAATGTAAAGTGTATGCATGCTCGGTGCATCAAATCCTGTTAACCACATATCCCTAACAATTACCAATTGCAATTCATCTTCAGGGTCTTTCATGCGGTCGGCCAAAATTTTTCGTTGTTGTTTAGTTGTATGATGTTTTGCCATTTTGGGGCCGTCTGATGATGAAGAAGTCATAACAACTTTGATTACTCCTTTCTTTAAATCATCAGAATGCCATTCGGGTTTTATTTTTATAATTTCTTCATATAAATCAGCTGCAATTCTTCTGGACATGGTTACAATCATGCCTTTTCCTTCAAATATTTCCTGGCGTTGACAGAAATGAAGGATAATATCATTGGCAATATTTTTTATTCTGTTTTCACTGCCAATTAGAGCTTCTAATTGTGTCCACTTGGCTTTTGCTTTTTGTGTATCGGTTAAATCTTCACCATCTAATTCGGAATCCAATTCTTCAACCAGTTGTTTTCCTTCTTCGCTTAAATTTACTTTAGCTAAACGGCTTTCATAATAAATCCTTACGGTTGCTCCATCATCTACTGCCTGTGCGATATCGTAAATGTCAATATAGTTACCGAAAACCGCAGGGGTATTTACATCCGCATTTTCAATAGGTGTACCGGTAAACCCGATATAGGTAGCATTAGGTAATGCATCTCGCATATACTTTGCAAAACCATACACGATTTTTTTACCTATAACATCACCTTTTTCATTCTTGTCGTCAATGGTTTTTGCTTTGAAACCGTATTGTGTTCTGTGGGCTTCATCTGCAATTACGATAATGTTTTCCCTTTGTGATAACGTTTCATAAACATTTCCTTCGTTCGGCTGAAATTTTTGGATGGTTGTGAATACAACACCACCGGAAGCTACTTTGAGTTTTTCTTTTAAATCTTCACGACTTTCTACCTGTTTGGGTTCCTGCCTTAAAAGCTGAGTTGATGAAGCGAATGTATCAAATAGTTGGTCGTCCAAATCATTTCTGTCGGTTATTACTACAATGGTTGGATTATCAAGCGCTAAAACTATTTTTCCTGTGAAGAAAACCATTGAAAGAGATTTTCCACTTCCTTGTGTATGCCAAACTACACCACCTTTTCTATCTCCCTTTGGTTGATTTTTTACACCTGCAACGCCATAGCTTTCAGGCGATTCCATTACCATACGCAAAGGCGTTTCTTTTTCTAATGTATAACCTGAAGCCCGCAAAGCTGACTCAACTGCTCGGTTTACTGCATAATATTGATGGTAGGCTGCTAACTTCTTGACCGTTGAAATGGTTGCAATACCTGTCTCAGGGTCTTCCTTCTTCGATTTTTCAAAAACAACAAAATGCCGGATTAAATCCAATAGAGTTTCTTTATTTAACATCCCGGTAATCAAGGTCTCTAACTGACTAACTAAATTTGAAGCTTCTTGCTTGCCATCAGCAGATTTCCAGGACATAAAACGGCTCATTCCGGCAGAAATAGTCCCTGCTTTTGCCTCTAAGCCATCTGATATGATTGTAAAAGCATTATATGTGAATAAGGTTGGTACAGTTGACTTATAGGTTTGTATTTGATTAAATGCAGTTTTAATCGTAGCTTTTTCGTCAGCTGCATTTTTCAATTCCAATACAACCAATGGAATTCCATTTACAAACAAAACAACATCAGGACGTTTATTTATTCCATCTTCAACCACCGTGAACTGATTGGCTACAACAAATTCATTATTTTCAGGCGTATTGAAGTCAATCAACCAAACCAAATCACCTCTTTCATTTCCATCTTTCTGATAGGTTACTTTGATGCCCTCGGTGAGCATCCGATGAAAATTTTCATTACTCGTGATAAGCTCCGGTGAATGAATCCGGTTCAATTCTTTTACGGCTTCATCCTGTATTTCAGGCGGTATTGTGGGATTAATTCTCCTAATCGACTCACGTAACCTATCTAAAAGTAAAACTTCTTCATAGCTTGTTCTTTCAGGTGATTCACCATTGTGGGCTATATTAGGGGCATAGATGTAATGGTAGCCTAAATGCTCCAATAATTTTAGGGTGAATTCTTCGATGGTATTTTCAGTTATTCTATTGTCCATTATTTATTGCCATCATTTTTATCGGGATTAAATTGATCATCATCCCATTTCAGCGGATTGTTGATGATGTATTCCGATATGTTTTGATATGATATTTGGTTTCGGATAATATGGTCATGATATCGTGATTGCCATGCGAAATCAGGATTAACCAGACGGGCATTTTTGGTCACGCCAATTTTAAAACCACGGATGATGGATGCCATGTTTTGGGATTGGGGGCCAAATTGGTTTTTGGATTTAGATGAATCCGGGGATAACGGTGTTTCCGGGGATAGAGACGCAAAATTTTGCGTCTCTACGGCCCCCCCACCGGTCCGTTCAACGTTATCCCCATTATCCGGTTTATTAATAATTACAATGCCATGCACATGATTGGGCATAACCACGTGGGCACCCAATTCAACAAACGGAAAATGATTTGGTATTTCAAACCAACAGGAATTGGCGATATGGCCAATGGCAGATAATTCCATCCTGCCATCCACAACATCCCCAAAAAAACATTTTCTGCCCCGGATGCAAATTGTCACAAAATATGCGGCATTCCAACCATAATCCCAAAACGGGGCACGGGCGGATGGAATGCGGTATTTATTTTGAAATTTATCCATGTTGTTTTTTGAGATAATGCATGCTTTTTTTTTATATCACCCGTACTTCACCACTCATCAATTTCGGCAATA
>JBNGCV010000113.1:0-4043 GCA_049975465.1 Kosmotogaceae bacterium
GTATAAAACATTTCTTTTCTTCTATTGATAAAGATGAGCGATAAAAAACCACAGTAAAATTGATGTTGAATTAACTTGTAATTCTTTTTTATTTATATCAGCTTACCTTTTTTTTGCAGATACATCTTGTTGGATACACATTTAGATTGTAATAAATTTAGTGAACAGTCATGAGTATAGAGAATCAAACTGATTATAAACTATTGCTTTGCTTATACTCCTCACAAAGAAATTTATAGTTTATGTTTTGATATGATATTTGTCCCCTATTTTTACAATCAAATTATTTAGAAATTCTAAATAGAACTAAATTACAGATAGAATATTAAACCTAACTATAAGGATTTAATTATAATTAAACACCTACATCGTGCACTCGGATTCTCGGTTCTCGTTTTCTTAAGTGGTTTCGTTTGTTTTCGATTCTTGTCTTAATTCTCCTCTTAGAGAGGAGTCCCGCAAAGCGGGGAGGTGTGTATGTTTTTTGCTTTTTGTTTTTTATTATATCCATATCCTAAACCCGATTTTTAGCATTACCCGCGAAGCGCATATCCGATCTGTATTATAGATCGCATATCCTGCTGTCCCACAAGCAGCATATCCGCTTGTATCTCAAGGCGCATATCAGTGGGTTTCAGAACTTTCTCGTTTTTAGAAAGTTTTTGTCGATTCTCGGATCTCTAAACTCGCGTCTCGATCTTCAATTCGATGGACGAAGCTGGCTTGAAGCAAGCGTTGGACGATGGACTAAGCGGAGCGATGGACGTTATTTTAGTCTCGGATTCTCGTTTTTTTGGTCCTTCTCGATTTCTCGTGTTTTGGACACAACGAACAACCTACAAGGTACAATGTCTTTTCGATCCAATCACTCCAAAGTTAACTCGTTAATTCACTTCAATAACTTCAAAGCTCTGATCAACAGGAATTTCTTCATGTGGAGTACCTTTAGTAAAATCGATTTTGTTTAGGTCAACAAGGTAAAGGCTTGGACAATCATAAGAACGGAAATAAAACTTCATTTCCTGATGATCCTTTATTGTCACCCACTGTGTGTTTTCGAAGGAAGCTTCGCCTCCTCCTTCTCTTTTTGAAGCACCTGCAGGAATATCCACTGTGTTCAATAAATGAAGAGCCAAAATAACTCCCTCTTCATGTGTTTCTACTGGATTCACAAATTCCTTGTAAAGACTTATCCTTACAAATCTAGATGGAGGTGTTCCATCACCCGGTATACCTACATAACCACTGCCAAAACCCATTCCTTTATATTCTATTCCGTTTATTGTAGCTTCTTCCATATAGGGGCTTAAATTAACATAATTTCTTAAATTTTCTAAATGCCAGGGTAATTCTGGTGCATTTGTTAAAACACCATTCGGATTATCATAGAAATTCATTTCACCATCGATAAATTCAACAACCATACTACCGCCTTCACTATCGTGCAAAGAAAGATGAAGAGGCGGTATTTCATTTATTATTTCATTGCATTCTCCCCAGACAGTGAGTTTCTTCAGTTCAGACTTTAAACTGTCAAGATCTTTAAAATTTCCAAGAATCCAATCGGAAAGATCTAGTATCTCTATTACTTTGTCTTTATCTGTTTCATCTGAAACTTTGGCATATTCTGCTGATGGTAACCACAAAGTACTAACAGAAAGACCTTTTTCATTCATACCCTCAGATATTGCATTTGACATATTGAAGGAATTCAATCCAACATAACCATATTTAGAAGTCCAGGTTATGGATTCCGTACCATCAGGTAAATGACTGCTAAAATCTTCTCCCCTATTTCTAAAAACAACTTTGGATTCCAGTGGATATGAAAACTCCATACTTCTGCCTGAAATTACCAAACCATTGTTCTTCTCTGGTGAAAGAAGAAATTCTGTACATGCAAGAATCACAGATGTTGATAATAGAACAATTAGTGCCAAAACAAGTACTTTTTTCATAAAAATATCCTCCTTTAATTTTTTAAACAAAAGATAGAATCAAAAAAACTAATATATTGTTTGAACTTTAGTCTTTTTTAATTATACTATTACCAATCTTACCGACCAAACGAATTTTGAGAAAACTAAAATCTTTTCTTATTTTATTTTCTTCACCATTACCATTAACAATCAAAACATCTTCTTAACAAACTCAATCCCAAGTTGTTTTTATTGAAAAATCTATAAGAGATACATCACAAAATTATGTGGTGTGTGAAATCTGTCGGTTTCTCAATTTCTTAATTTTAGGGTTCTTGGACTCTCGTTCTCTTATTTCTCTGGCTCTCGGACTCTCGTCCCCTTGGTTTTTCTCGTTTTCTCGGTACTTCTCGTCTCCAGTTTATATTCTCTTCTCTGAGAGGAGTACCGTGGAACGGGGAGGTGTCTGTTTTTTTAATACTTCTCCGCGAAGCACATATCCGCGTTGTATTATAACGCGCAAATCCTGGGCTCCGCTCAGCATATCCTGAACGTAGTTCAGCATATCAAAGGTCTTATGTTTTTCGAATTTCCGTACAACGTACAACCAACTGACGCACAACGATTTTTGTGTCAAATGCACACACCCCGCCTTTGGCAGCCCTCACCCACTATGTCAACTTAAGGAGACAGACTACCTGAAACTGTCCTCAGTTGGCAGTTAGAATGAGCAACAGGATCAGGCAGGGATAACCTTTCATTATCACCTCTCATATTTTTATTAACAGAAACACCCTTATTGGTAGTATAATTTAGTTGAGATTGTTTATTTCTACGGAAACGATTTTCATCGTAAGGTTTAAGGTCTCTGAGTACAGCGAAGGCTATTTTAACAAGGATGTTTGAAAGAGCACGGAGGGCATGAGCATATTTCTTGCCCTCCTTGTTCTTTTTTTTGTTGTAATAACCATTCATCCATGAACTCTTACTAGCAGCTGCTAAAGCCATCATATGAAGAACTCTCCTGAGATTCTTGTTACATTTCTTTCTCATTCTACATGTTCTGTAATTACCACTTTGTAATACTATAGGAGTAGTACCACAATACCTTTGAAATTCTCTGTAATTTCTGAAGTTATGTGTAAGGAATGCTACCACTAAAGAAACTCCTGTTATTGTTCCTACTCCAGGAACAGTAACTATAACATTGTACTTTGATTGTTCTAGCTCGTTCTTCATTTTTATTTCTAACTCTTTCTTTTTCTTCATTGCCCTGCATAATTCATTGGCAATGTAAGAAATCATGTCTTTGGTAGAATCATGCATATTCCAGTCAGTTGCATGTTCTCTTAGTCTCTTCAGTTTTCTTCTTAATGATTTGGTGAAAGGCAATCCATTTTCGTTGAGTAACTCTTTTATCTCTTGGTCTGTTTTGTTTCTTAGTTCATTGATGCTTGGACATATAGTTAGTATGAATATGTATCCAAGTACATCTGTCCAATCTCTTCCCATCATTCGTGGATATTCAGGATAGGAGTTGTGTAATTCGCTCTGTAGTTTGTTCTTCAATCTGGCAGATAATTCTGTGTAAAATATGTGACTCCTTAGCAGTTCTCTCAACGATATTGCCCATTCATTATAGACTGCTTCTGTGCAATAATCAGGATGTTCTTTGTAGGTAAGGGCTATACTTATTGCGTCTGTCTTGTCTGTTTTCAATCCATTGGAGTGATATTCTCTCGCTTCTTTTGACCTCTTTGGTTCCAACAGATAAACCCTTCTCTCTTTTTGTAATAAATAATCGCTGATCCTGTTGAAAGTTTCCTCAATTACAAAAACAGCATCTTCTGTCACTGTTTCTAGTAATTTCTCAAAACCTTCTACATCGTCTGTGATTTTGAATGATTTACTTTTCTCCATAGAATAGCAGGCATGAGAGTTCTTTGACCAATCGATACCTACCACTTCCATGTTCTTCCCCTCCTAAGATACAATGTGCAGTCAATGAGTACAGTTCAATTGATGTAGCGTTCCTGGGTTTCCCCGGATATCCCACTATCGGTCCTTTTGTACTCCCAGAAAGGAAGAGGGAGAATGAGGGCAAGTCACTCATTGGTGAATCTC
>JBNGCV010000114.1:0-4042 GCA_049975465.1 Kosmotogaceae bacterium
TTGCCTTCTTGGCACAACTAGACCCTAAACCCGCTTTTTATTGTTTTATTCGCCGCAGGCGCAAATTAATGGTTTTAAGAACTATCGATGGACGAAGTGAGTCGTAAGACGAGCGTTGGACGACTGGACGATGGACGTATTTTTTTGCTCTCGGATTCTCGGACTCTCATTTTGCATTTTTTGAACTTTCGAACAACCGACAACGTTATTTTGTTTTGTTAAAATTGTAGTCTGTCACGGATTTCTTTAGGTTACTTTTCCTCACGAAATTTGATACAATAAGATGGATATAACCCTACGTCTTTATAAATAATAACATAGTGTTTTATCCATATAACACTGGAGGATCTTATATATGAGAAACACAAAGAACAATATTGATAGAAAGATAAGATCATGTTTCAAACATGATCATTTCGTTCACACCTCTTCTCTTATTAAAATGGGCATGCATCCTAGAGAAATTAAGAGAGCACTGGAAAATGGATTGATAATCAGAATTAAACGAGGCCTATATATGCTTGCTTCTGCATACAACGGTCTTGAATCTGATCTAGTAGCGATTACTAAAGCAAGCAAATATACAGTGATTTGTTTGGCTTCAGCACTTCAGTATTATGAATTAACAACATATGTCTCACCAGAAATAACTGTTGGCGTTCCCAGTAATGTGAGACACCTCAGGTTCAAATATCCAGTAGTCAAACTATTTTACTTTGATGAAAATACATACCCAGTTGGTATCACTAAAATAAAATCATCCACTGGAACCATTAGAATATATGATCGTGAAAGAACAATATGTGACGCTTTCAGATTCAGAAGAAAACTTGGAGAAGATATCGCTGTTGAAGCACTAGCGAATTATGCAAAACAGAAAGACTCAAATATCTCAAAACTTATGGAGTATGCTGAAATGCTTAGAATCAAAAATGTCATGACACCTTATCTTCTGCCTATTCTGAGATCAGATTTGGAGTGATTGTATGCAAAATATCGGAGCTTCTGTAAGAGCTAAACTACTCAATATTTCAAGACAAACAGGAAGATCCAACGAGTATCTGCTAATACAATATTTCTATGAGAGATTTCTATACAGACTGGGAAAGTCAGAATATAGAAATAATTTGATTCTAAAAGGCGGAATGTTGCTACTATCATTTGACTCTTTGGATAGATCGAGACCTACAAAAGATATTGATTTTCTTGCAAGGGGCTTTCCAATCAATGTAGATACCATAAAATCAATTATTGAGGAAATATTTAATTCCTCTGGCTTAGATGATGCGGTAGCATTAGATGCTAGCAGTATTAGCATTGAACGGATTGCTGAGGAACAAGAATATGTTGGATTTCGAGTCTTTTTTATAGCTAAACTGATTAATACCAGAATAAAAAACCGACTCCATCTTGATATCGGTGTGGGAGACAGCATTGTTCCAGGTCCAGTAGAAATGGAATATCCCGTACTCCTTGATTTCGAAGCTCCCCAAATCATCGCTTATTCCAAAGAAACAGTCATTGCCGAAAAGCTTGAAACTATAGTCAAAAGAAGTACAGCAAACGGCAGGTTGAAAGATTTCTATGACATATACTACCTTGCACAAACAACGAGTTTCTCTCTTAATGTTCTCTCCAGATCAATAAGATCAACCTTTCTCAACCGTGGAACCTCTATTCCAACAAGAAACTTCTTCTCTGACATGATGAAAAGCGATGTGAATATGGATACCCGGTGGAAAGCTTTCGTTTCAAGGCACAGAAAGCTTACCAATATTTCTTATCAGGAGTTGATAGAAAAGCTAAAATCGTTTACTAGTCCAATTCTATCAAAAAAGAAAGAAGACATGATTTGGGATCCAATCACTTGGGACTGGATCTCTAGACAATGAATTACTAAGATTTTCAACTAAAATCCTGCTGCTCCTCAAGCGTATCCGATTGCCTCCCAAATCGCATATCTGTTGTGCTTTTCGCTCCTGTCGGTTCACGGTAAACGGTTCACGGTTCACGGTTTTTGAACTTTCGATGGACGATGGACTAAGTGAAACGTTGGACGTGTTTTACTCTCGTGATCTCGGCTTCTCGTCCTCTCGGTCGTTCTCGGATCTCGTGTTTTCAAATGAAAAAATGTTATACTATTATGTATACAATAACGTATACAAATATATTATGAGGTGACTTATGAAAGGTAAAGTTGTAAGGGTTTCAGAAAATACACACGTAAAATTAAAAGAAATTTCCCAAACAACCGGGGAGACAATAAGCAATATTTTGGAAAAAGCAGTAGAAAATTACCGAAGAAAAGAATTCTTAAAAAAAACTAATAAGGCTTATGCAAAGCTCAAAGAAGATAAAGAAAAATGGGAAGAAGAACTTTCAGAAAGAAAAGATTGGGATTTAACATTGCTTGATGGATTAGAAGATGATGACTAATTCATTACCTTCTAGAGGAGAGATTTGGCTTGCCAATCTTAACCCTGGAAAAGGTCACGAACAAAAAGGAACTCGTCCATGTTTAGTGATTTCAGTAGATTTGTTCAATCATGGTCCTGCTCAACTACTAATAGTTGTACCATTAACGACTAAAAACAAATCAATACCACTTCATGTGAAAATTGAAAAAGGAATTGGGAAGATTGACAAAACTAGTTATGCGAAATCAGAGGATATCCGATCGATATCCAAAACCAGGCTTATAAAAAAGATTGGATCAGTAAAAGAAAAAACATTAAACGAGGTACTTGAAAAAATAAAAATTCTTCTCGACCTGTAAACATAAGCTTATTTAGAAACTTTCATCTGCTATGAAAGAATACCTTCTTCTTTGGTTTGTTTTAAATGCTTTGTCCTTGTACTTATTAACCCAATCATTAATTACAAAGAAATCGATATAGTACTTGAATCCCGTTTCTCTGTAACTCATATCTAACTCCAGATACTCTTTCACTAATTTCAACTTAAATTCTGAACCATATCTACTTGGTACCTTCCCTATAATTTTCTTTCCCCATATATTTTATCTGTTGGTCTCAATTTGTCCAAACACTCCAAGGGGCAATTACAGAACTTGCCTACAACCCACAACGAACTATCGCACAACGTGTTTTTCACTTAATTCTCCTCTACCAGAGGAGTACCGCGAAGCGGGGAGGTGTGTATGTTTTGATCTTTTGACTTCCTGTTCTCGGTTTCTTGTTTTATCGGTTCTCAAATCTCGATCAACTGATCTCTATTTTTTTAAAGTGGAGTGTCGCGCAGCGACGAGGTGTGTACATTTTGAAGCAAGATTACGTGGTACGTGGTGCGTTGTATGTTGTACGTAAGCCCAACGTAAACGCCCCTTAGAATGATTGGACAACCTTAAACCAACAAATAAAATAAAGAATAACAGTTTTTTTGCTCTTATCTGAAAACTTACAAAAGTTCATTAAATTTAGGTGTTTTGGTTTTAAGAATCAGTCGGAAAACGGACAACGGTTCACGTGTTTTTAGAATTTTCAAGGTTTTAACCGTCGTAGGCGCATATCCATGCCTTCACCTGGCATGCATATCCTGCTGTTCTTTAAGCAGCATATCCGATTGTTTCCCAAATCGCATATCATTGTTTATGCACCTGTCGATGGACGAAATGAGTCGCAAGACGAGTGTTGGACGACTGGACGATGGACGTGTTCTAGTATCTAACTCTCGGATTCTCGTCTTCTAGGTCCTTCTCGGTTTCTCGGACTCTCGGATTCTCGTTATTTTAAATTTTTCTCGGACTCTCGTTTTCTAAGCCCTTGCTCTCTCTGAGCGCCTTTTAGTAAAGCGAAGCGTAACGACTTCAAGCGTCGTGAGCATCCAAAGGATGCGTCTCCAAGCGTCACTCTCCGAGCGTCAGATGGTTTACCGATGGACTAAATGAAATGTTGGACGTTATTTTTTCTTAGATGACTTCCTCCTCAACGAAACCCCCAACTTCTCTTCAAGTTTCTCAAGCAAAGTATCACCAAAGAAAGGTTTTCCTGAAAACGTATTGCTTCTCATCTTGGAAAGAAAT
>JBNGCV010000115.1:0-4023 GCA_049975465.1 Kosmotogaceae bacterium
CACAGCAGCTTACGGTGGTTTGAAGCCTTCACCTGTATGACGGCTTCGAGGGGCCCTCCCTCATCTCTGATTAAGCATGGCTAGAAAGAAAGTTCTCTTTCTTGCCTTCTTGGCATACGACGGTGGACCAAGCACCGCATTCAGCAAGCGTTGGACGACTGGACGAAGCGGAGCGTTGGACGTGTTTTTATTTCTTGCTATACCCCATACCCTATAACCCATACCCGCTTTTTTATAAGGTCTCGGATTCTCGTCATCTCAGTTCTTCTCGGGATCTCGTGTTTGTACTTTCCGTACAACGGTATTTATATTATCCGTTCTTCCTTGAGCAGATTAACGTAATTATTTAACAGTTCTCTAGCGTATCTTACGATTTCAAATGAATAACGACTTTGCCACAATTTTGTGGCTAGTACAGGATAGTTTTTTGGTATTTTTTTAAATTTGAAGGTTTCTTTTATTCCTTCGAAGTAATCTCTGTTTACGAAAGAATGATTTAGTAAACAAAGAGCTGTTCTCATTTCAAGAAGCGTTTCGATTACAGCACAAAAGATATCATCATAATTTTTTCTTGCAATACAAGAGAATATTCTTCCACAAGATTCAAAAACAAATTCCGATACATTGTTTTTCAAAGATTCAACGCATTTCTCCTCAGGTACGCTCATGGCTTTTTCAAAGTATCTTTTTGGTGCTTCTTTATCTCCGGATAATACTTCAAGATTTTTCATTAGTCCGGCATAGAATGGCCAATCTTTGTCAGGATTTTTCAATTTTTCTTCAAGCTTTGTTTCAGTAATTGTTTGAATGGAAACAGGAATAATTTCTACAAGAAAGCTTCTTGAAGGAATTTTCTCTTTTGTTACCACAAACAATTCCAGATCAGACCATTTGGTATCTGTTCCTCTTGATGTAGAACCGTAAAGACAACTACAAACAAATTTATTCCGAAGATCCTTTGCCATTTTTTCTGAATATTCTAAAGCTAGTTTGTATAGTTCTTCATGTGTCATCGATTAATACTCCAGTAAAACTTCTTTAGGATTATCATAAAGAAGCCTGTGGGCTATTTCAACTGCTCTATCTATGGACATAACGCCATTTTCCACTTTTTGTGATAGAACTCTGGCAATGTTCTCTCTCGCTATTTTTAAGTGCCCATAGATAGCATCGACTATGGCGTAGTCACCGCCAAAGCCCATTATTTTGTTGTAAGGCACTGCGTCAAGAAAATCGGATAATGCATTTCTTGCAGCAAATGGAGATATAATATGAGACCAGCACATATCAATATAAACATTGGGATACATTTTGGCAAGCGCAGCTGTTATGTTTTGATAAGGATACCCAATATGGAAAATATCAAATTTTACATCGGGGTATTCAGAAAACAGATTTTCCAAATGTTCAGGATTGCTGTTGCTCAAAATGCCTCTATTTCCTTCAAGTAATCCAGTATGAAACTGAATAAACAATTTTTTCTTATTAGCTACCGATAGTATATGATGCATTATGTAATCCTGAACATATAAAGGTAGCACTATATTGTACTTATGTCTGTGTCCCCACTGATCCCATAATTTATAAGCTTCAGCGAAACCCTTTGCGGCTTTACTGTAATCAACTTCTTCAAATTTCAAGGATCTATGGTAAGCTAGTGTACTTTTCAAACCAATAATTCCGTTGTTGAGATTCTCCTCCAGTTCTATTTCAAAGGCTTCAAGCCAATCTTCAAGGGATTCAATTTTTATGCTGTATCTGTCTTCAAGCCATGAAAGAACATCCGATTCATATGGAAGAGCTATAAGATAATTCTGTGGCTGCCAAACTCTTCTGAACAAATTTCTGTCGCATTCATACATTCCAGTCCAGGGATCCAGTATTGCCATTTCAATATTACATATATCTTTCAAAACTTCGTTCATATGACCGGGTTTATTCGACTTTTTGAAACGTTCACCAAGCAATTCAATGGTGTCAACGTTTATTTCATCAATACCATAAATCCTTTTTACAGCTTCATCCAGTGCTCTTCCATGGCCTGTATATCTGCAGAATTCCCAGTAAGGCTCTATCAGTCTCCAGCGTTCAAGCAAAGGTTTGCTTTTGTCTTTGGCTTTCTCCAGATCTACAGGATTCAATCCTGAGGATATTAAATCAGAACTCATATAATGCAGCAAAAATTCCTGTAAAAGATCATCCCGACCATCAAGTAACTCCTCAGAATGAACAAGATGCTCATGGGTATCAATTACAGGCATTTCATTAATTTTTTTAAGCAACTCGTTGTATATTGAATACACATAATCACCTCTTAGTTTTGTTAATTATTCGAATCGGAGTATTTTCCAGGAACCTATCTTTTTAAATCCAATACTCTCATATAACTTACCAGCAGAAGGGTTATCATATAATATATATGGAGTTTTCCCTTCTTTTAATAAATCTGAACAAAGTTTGATTACTATCGCTTTCGCATATCCTCGATCTCGATATTCTTTAGCTGTTGCAACATCTGCTATTATTGCCCCTACGCTTGATTCAGCTGTTGACGAAGCTGTTGACACCACTTTACTGTCTTTTTCAATGAAGTAACATCTTGCTGTTTGATTCTTAATATCAGAAACAAAAAACCTTTCATCTATATTTTCAAATTCTTCTATGGTTTTTAGAAACTCTATTACTTTGCCAGTACTATCAGCAGTAACTTTCTTTATTTCATAATCAGAATCGCAATAATTTAGATCTTTCAGTACCAGAAAAGAATAGCTTTCTTCTTTCTTAATCAATTTTTGCAAATACGGTTTCATTCTTTTTATGACATTGACTTTCCCGTTTAAAGATTTTGATTTATTGTGATTCATTATGATCTTTGCAGCTGCCTTATAATCAGTTACATCATCCGTATAAATTACAAAATAATCAAAGTATCTAAGTAGAACACCTCTGGGGTTGTCAATAGTTCCATCAAGATAGATGTCAATATATTCGTTTTCACTGGAGATATTTTCTATATCGCCTATAATAAAAACATTGTAATCCTTTTCTTTTCTCAAATATGGCAATAGCTTCTTAGATTCTTCAATGCTGATTTTCTTCATTGTTGACCTCAATTATTATTTAAATTTGAGCATTTTCCAGAAACCTATTCTTCTGAAACCCATTCTTTCATAAATTTTACCAGCAGAAGGATTGTTGTAGAAAAGACAGGGTATTTTTCCTTCTTCTAATAAATCAGAACACAATTTGCTCATAACTGCTGTTGCATAACCTCTGTTTCTATAACTTCTATCTGTCGCTACTGCTACTATCATAGCTGCATCACTGGATTCAGCAGATGTTGAAGCAGTTGATACAATATGTCCATCCAGTTCCAGGTAATAACATCTTTTACTGCCATCCTTTATTCCTGTAATGAAAGATTCATCATTTCGTGAATCAAACTCTTCTATGCTATTCAGTAACTGAATCACTTTTTCTGTGTTTTCAGGAGTTAACTTTTGTATTTTATAATCAGAAGATGTAAAATTTGGTTCTTTGAAAGCAGAAAAATACATTCTGTTTTCTTCTTCAATTAAATCATCAAGATAATGCTTAATCTTATCCACGTGGCTTTCTTTACCGCTTAGTACTTTTGCTTTGCCCCAATCTTTAATTATTTTGGCTGCTTGTTTGTAATCCATCTCGCCAGGAGAATAAATAATGAAGTAGTTGTAGTATCTAAGTAAAACACCAGCCGGGTTTTTCTTATTCCCATCAACATAAATGTCTATAAATTTTGTATTATCACTTGCATTCTCAATATCTCCAATGATAAAAATATTAAACTCTTTTTCTTTTCGCAAATAAGGGTACAGGTCTTTTGCTTCTTTAATGGATATATTGTTCATGCTTTTACCTCCTGTATTAGTCATTATAGTATCATAAAGTATGGTTTTTATCTGTACTTTTGCTCTATCTGACAGCGTAAAATAAGTGCTTTAAAAAGAGAAAAGCCCTGTATCCTAATAATAGGAAAACCTA
>JBNGCV010000116.1:0-3973 GCA_049975465.1 Kosmotogaceae bacterium
CAGTCGTCAGTCATCAGTCGGCAGTCGACAGTCGTCAGTCATCAGTCGGCAGTGGGCAGTCGACATCCTCCCGCAGAGGGCGCGGAGACTTTTTTCCTCCCGCGGAGGGTACAGAGAAGCAGAGGATTTTTTCCTCCCGCGGAGAGCGCGGAGATACGGAGAATGTTATTTATATTGCAGAGATCGCTGAGATGCTGAGTGCAGCGTTTTCAGAAGTTAGAAGCTGGAAGCTGGAAGTTAGCGTCGCTTCGCTCCTGGGGTTTCAGTCGAAAGTCGAAAGTCGACAGTCGACAGTCTGTAGCGAAGAAGGCTGGCACGTTGTGCCTTTTGGAAGTTGGACATTGGAAGTTGTTGTCGCTTCGCTCCTGATATGTCCATCGATTCAATCATCCAATACCCTGTGAAATATCCCGGCAAACCGGGTACCATTTCACGGGGAATCAATCGACTTTTCGACTTTCGACTTTCGACTAATGACTGCCGACTGAATATGTGACACGTAACGCGTGACGCGTGACAAGGGGTCCAATCCAATCCCCCAATCTAATCAATCCCTCCAATCTCCTCGTCACTGCCAACTGTCGACTGATGACTGCCGACTGATGATAGCCCTTGGGCGAACACAAGGTTCGCCCCTGCAAATTCACGTTCCTCGCACCTCGCTACTCGATACTGACTTTCGACTGATGACTGCCGACTGTCGACTGCCCACTGCCGACTGCAAACAGCAAGTCTCAACCTGAATAATCTTGACATTCGTTTTTTTTTTTTTATAATATGCAGTAAGTTTATAGCGGGCATTAATAATATGAGCCAAAAATCATAAATAGTTATTTTAATGTGTAATTATTTGTGCCAATGTAACAATATATTTAACAATTACAGAAAAAGTAAAAATTTATTACCTGATTTCAATCTTTTAACCAAGAGAATGAAAATACTCCAGTCTTTTCACCATAAAGGTGCAATTCGAAAAATTCACGTGAAACCCAAAAATATTTTAGAAAAACTCTTGACCCCCCATCGTATATATTATGTCACAAAGCATGTGAAAACATGAAGTCTTTGAAGGATATGATGAAAAAGAACAAAGACGTTCAGCAGAAAGCGGGCCCTTTTCGACTTTTACCGGACTACTGCCTGAACCAATTTTACAGGAAATTTAGGACTTGACTTTTAATAGTGAATTAAAAGTAGAATTTAGAGTGAAGTATATAATGATATTAATTATCATAATAATACTGAGTCTTTCTATAGAAACATGCACAACAAGTGTTGGCCCCAATAATTCGAAAAAACCCACTGCGGTTTTAACTAGCACAGCGAGTGTAGTTAAAGTAGGTAATTACATAATTCTTGACGGTTCCCAAAGCAGCACTGGAGGAAGTGATACTTTAATATACAACTGGGAGGCAGATGAGAGTAATCCTGTTGAAGTACCACTGTATGGTGAAAAGACACAAAATCTTGGATTTATTAAGGAAGGAACATATATTTTTAGATTAACAGTAAGTGATGGCACGCAAAACAGTAATACCGAGCAAGTAGAAATAAAAGTAGAACCTAGAACTAATATAATATTTGAAGATCCTTCGTTAGAAATCCAAGTACGATATGCCTTAAAAATGCCTACTGATGAATTGATCGGCGAAGATTTATTAAAAGTAGATTCTTTGAGTCGTAAGATAATTACAGGTGTAGATATATACTCTTTAAATGGTCTTGAAAACTGCGAAAATATAGTCTATTTACAATTTGGTCATCAAAATATTTCTAATATAACGCCATTATCAGCACTCACTAAGCTTAGAGAGTTAAATTTAACTCAAAATCGAAAAATAAAAGATATAACACCTTTAAGAAATTTGGTAAGCTTAGAAAAATTAAAATTGGATAGAAATTTAATAGAAGACATATCGGCTTTACAGAATCTAATCAAATTAACATATCTTAACATGTTGGAAAACCCAATTCAGGACCTATCCTATCTTAAAAATTTAACAAAACTAGAAGAATTATGGTTGAGTTATACACAGGATGGGGAGTTATTATTTCTAACTGAGTTGAAAAATTTGTATCTCCTCTGGATGACTTCATGCAATGTTACAGATATTCAATACTTGAAGAGCCCAACAAATCTTCACAAAATTAATTTTGATGGAAATGATATAACAGACTTATCGCCCTTAAGCAACTTAAAACAGCTTGAATGGCTCTATTTAGACCAAAATCAGGTTACTGATATCACCCCTTTAGAATCTCTTGAAAATTTAACGGCTTTACGTTTATGGAATAATCAAATTACCGATATTCTTCCTTTAGTGAATAACAAAGGATTAGGTGAAGGAGATGAGGTAGGTTTATTTGGTAACCCTTTGAATGAAATATCTATTAATAAATATATACCTGCATTAAGAGCACGAGGTGTAGTAGTATGGTGGTAACGCCTGCTATTAAAATAAATCTAAAACCAAATTATTTGGAGGTTATATGAACCACTACCGAAAGTATTTCATTTACTTATCCTTCATCTTCCTGTATTTTCCATTAACATTTTTACTGGCACAAGAAGAATGTAAAGGATTAATTTTTAACGAAGTTTACCTGGATAAAGATAATCCGGGAAATAGTTGGATTGAAATTTACAATCCTACTGAAAATGCTTTAACTCTTGAAGCAATAAGATATTCACATATTAAAACAACAAATATGCTACCCGATTCTATTCAAAAAAGCGGGGGTGTAGTTATTAATCCGGGAGATTATCTTATCATTACTTCTACCAAAGAAAACTTTTCTTTAGCCGTTAAATCAAAGAACCTTCTTTTACCAGATATATCCAATTTTGACTTGGGTGGTTTTATGGCATTAACCACAAAAAAAATAGGGATATCCGGTATTGATGCTTTTAAATATGGTGACCCCGATAAATCGGCTGGATTCAAAAATTATAAAGATAAACCTCTAATTAATTTCTCAACTAATGGAAAAAGTTTCTCAAGAAAGTTAGACAATAATAACGGAATAATTTCAGTTTCTGATTTTTATGAAACCGAGCCCACAAAAGGTTCTGCAAATAAATAAGAGGAGGTATTAAAATCATGAAAAAGATATTAATAATAGCTTTTCTATCAATATTCATAATAAATATTAAAGCTCAAGA
Source organism: Kosmotogaceae bacterium (assembly GCA_049975465.1). Classification (GTDB taxonomy): domain Bacteria; phylum Thermotogota; class Thermotogae; order Petrotogales; family Kosmotogaceae; genus JASMTM01. The sequence goes on from JBNGCV010000116.1 coordinate 3,164, forward strand.
TTTTCATGGTGTGTTAGTCGGGATAAGTGAATATCCCTATCCAAACGAATTACCGGATGACTGCGTTTGGGATGCTGAGGATATGTCTTATAAATTAGGAGTTTATTGTGGGTGGCAAACAGGTAATATGGAAGTATTAACTGATGCCTACGCTACTGAACAAGATATTAAAGATGCGATTGCAGCAATGCCTCGTACATCAGCAAATTCAGATATGTTTTTCTTTTCAGGTCATGGTTCAACCTCAGGTCTATTTACTGTTGATGAAAATTACCTAAGTCCATCCGAATTACAAAATGCTTTTGGCAGTACATATAATTATTATTCAAGTTTTTTGGATGCTTGTCGTTCAGGGGTATTTACTACGAGTATGTCAAAGGGTGTTATTTCAGCAGCCTGTAGATCTAATGAATCTGCTTATTGTGGTGGTCCAAACGGTCATAGTGTGTTTACAGCATACTTATGTTTAGGTCTCCAGAACAATTATAAAAATGCAGAAGACCTTCATAATTATGCCGCTCCTTTAACAACAGCGTATACGCCTAGCATGCATCCTCAATTGGGAGATTATTTTACTGGTAACTTTGCTTTTGAATATGAACTAAGTGGAACATTAACTTATAATCAAGCTTGGGTTGGTTCAGTATCCTTACAAGGAAATGTTACGGTTCCTTCCGGCATTACCCTAAACATCCAATCCGACGCCACTGTCAATCTCAGTTCCTATTCCATCACCACCTCCGGAGGGACTCTTGCCGTCGACTCCGGCGCAACCATCAATTCCTCCAATTCCCATACCCGGCTTATAAC
>JBNGCV010000117.1:0-3892 GCA_049975465.1 Kosmotogaceae bacterium
AAACTTATTTACTTGTATTATCGTTGGTTGGTTTATCGGTATTTTCCAGGATTCTAAAAACTGCCCTGCAACCATATCGTTAGCGTAATACTGATTCAGCCATCCGGCTAGATACCAAGTTTTAGGAATATTCCATGTAACAAACTCAAAACGAATGTATTTAGAGGAGAAAGACCCAGGAATAGTAATTACCCCGTGCCTTTCTCCGTAAGGGACAGTATAAGTATTGGCGAATCTTTGTTGCCACCGAGATTCTTTTAACTGGTAAGGGTGATAAGCCATTGTTCCACCAATACTTATACTGAAAATAACAAACGTTAAGGCGTGTCATTAGTTTCGTCAGGGCTTTTTTTGGCTTGCCTACCTCCTCCTCTGGTTTTACTGGATTTATCTGACATATCACCCGTTTGTTGGTCCGCGGCTTCCATTTTGACAGAAAGCTCACCAAGGTCATTTAAGGGAAAAGCTTCACCGGGGATATTCCAAGTTGAGCGCCATGTTCTAAACGACAGAGGCTTTTTCTCAAAGTAGTTGTTGCTAAACAAGTACAGCAACGAGTTGATTGAGATAATCGGATGGCAGTTTATAGAGATTATCCGAAGTGTTTTTCTTCTCCCTAACTGGGAATAAGTTAGGCGCGCATCGAAAGGAAGTTCAACGAAAATTTTGCGAAAACTTATTCGCTTGTTTGACTTTACTTGATCGTTTTTTCGGGGATTTCTCCTGTTAACATTTCCAGTGCTAGTGCTACCTTCACCCGATCCTCCACGACGTTTTCTCGGCTTCCATTCGGTTAAAGTGTTTTTAACTTCCGTTGGTTCATCTTTGTAATCCAAAAGATGCATGAGGATGCCATCTACGGGGATAATGTACTTTGAAGTTTTATCGACCGGAACTTCGATGTTGTATGTATCACCTCGGTACAAGTAACCCGATTCTAATTTAGTGTTGAAACTCTCCCTAAACGCTTGTTTGTCATTATTCCATTTATCTTTAGCGGTCAATTACCCCACCTCCTTATTTTGTCTACAAGTCGTCTACCTCAAAGATTACGGGGCGACCTCAAACACTTCGGCGGCAGTCACTAAGTTACCGCCGTTGGTGTGAATTACGTCTTCTGTGGGGATGTTGAGGGTCACGGTGACAAGTCCAGTTGTGTTGTTACGACTGTAAGCCGTGACAATAGAAACCCCATCAGGATTGGCGGTTTCATCTGCCTGTTTGCGGCTAATATACTCGATAACCTCGAAAAGTTGGTTTTCGAGGGTGCTTGAAGAAGTAGTGACGGCTACACTCATTTGACGTTCTCCTGTTTTCGTAAGGATGACAACACCTTTACTTGTACTCGCCCGCCCTCTTGAGCGTCAAGGGCAAATAGGCAAGGAAGACTTGCTACATATATGTAGCAAGTATGCTACTGGAATTGGGGTAAACCGAAATAGGGTGTACTCGTATTCTGTATCTCCAATACTGGAAAAACCAATATTGGAGGAAGGAAATACGAGCTTACCTACCATTATTGGTGGACTTCAACTCAAGCGATGACCGGGTAGCCTGCCGGATCAGGTCGTCTACATAGCTGGGCTTTTTGTCATAGTGCATTATAATTTTTGCCTTAGCCTTTCTGGGGTCTTTATAGTTCTCTTCTGTTCCTGATACCTTAGCCTCTTCAAATTTATTAATTTTTTCCCAATTTAGGACATAAACAAAAGCTAAATACATTTTTTGTCGTTTGATATATTGAGCCTTTTTATTTTTTCCTCTTCCTTCATGGTTAGCAAATCTAATAGGATAAACAATCTTCTGGTCTGTATATTCAACTAACTTTTCACACATATCACGTCCATCTGACTCTGATTTCGCATAAAAAGCAAAATGCCTTCCATTCGATAGATTGCAGGTAACTTTGACACTTCCCTTTGTAAAGGGAGATATCTTGCCAAAGTCGTTCTTTAATCGCTCCCAATTTATCATGTTGCGCTTTACATTCGGTAGAACGATTTGAGTCTTGGCTAACTCATTTCTACGCTTTTTAGAATAATAAGGCGGTTTCTCAAAGTTATAAAAAACAAATGTCAGTTGAATACCCAAACTTTCTGTTATGGGTATCTCATCCCACGGTTGCCCCAAGTAACTACCCATATCTCTACTTTCTAGCATTCGGTGAGTATTTAAAGCATCTGCTATTCCGGATACTTGATTACGGGCTGAAGTAACAATTGTTATTTCTTCTCCATCTCGTCCATCGGGACGAATAGTTGTTTGTACCAATTGCCTGTCTCTTTCTTCTTCTAACTTCTGAAGCCCTAAAAAGTCGTCTAATCCAGCAGCGACAGCGATAATTGCATCTTCACAAGAATCCGAGAAAGAATCAACAAACTCTTGCACGCTTGACTGATTTATAATGGTTGAAGCGTCTCCATTGTAGTCTTCGGGTAGTTTTTCAATTTGTTTCTGAAACTGTGCCTGAAAACTCCAATCTTCTACATTTTCATCACCCCAAGCTTCAAGAGTTTTCTTGCCACCGGGAATTAAGGAAACAATCTTTTTAGAAATAGGGTTATCGTTCAGTAACGCCGACTTGATAGCTCTTCTTACGTTTTTGTAGGCTTGCCAGGTTTTTTGTCTCATATAGTTCTTAAAGACTTCCCTAATATAATCTCCAAAAGCCTCGGATAATTCTGTCAACATCTGCACTCCCTGTGTGCGGGCGATATGAACTGCCGCTGCTCGATTAATCATGGCAATACCTAAAATTGGTAAACCACCACATAGGAGTTTTCCAGCGAGGTTTCCTAATAGTCCGGCGGTACGGTCAATTAATGTCCCTTGTAGCCCAATTATTGTTTTATCAATTTGTTCGTCGCTAATATCCCAATTGAACTCCCACAATCCTTGAAAAGTTGCAACCCCATTTTCTGCAACTTCCTGAAAAGAAACTTCACGGTTTCTGTTCATTACGTTACTTGATAACCAATTTTTAAAAGATTTCCCCCATTTAAGTATTTTTGCCCAAAAACCTTGTTCATTTTGCCTTTGTTCATAAATATCAGAACGGTCAATAGTTCTTATTCCGTTATTGCCTATCCTTCGCCTTGTCTGAAAACTTCTCATTTGAGAGCGTCGCCTAACAATTTGAGTCGCCATAATTTAAAATCCTTTTAATTTGTTCTGGTCTGCAATGTAATCAGATTCTATTTCAATGTCTGGAAATTGTTCTTTAAATGCTTTCTCTGATTTTTTTTTGTTTTCTTTCATTAAGTCGTCAATGTCATCAAAATGTTTTTTAACCCCTAACAAATGTTCTAAAACACCTAACTCTGGATTTTTAGAACTTACCTCTAATCCAAAAACAGTTCTGATAATTTTTCCCGCTTCTAAAATAAGCTGAAGGTCTTCTTGTAACGTCTTTTTTTCGGTATTTTGAGTGTACTTGAACTCTTGTTGTGATGGTTTCAAAAATTCATCAAAACCCTGTCCCTCTGGCGAAAATTGAGTTTTTACTTTTTTCTTGACTTCTTTTGACGCAAAACCGATATACTCTATTAACTCTTCAATGTCATGTCCAGCCCGTAAGGCAGTTATGCGAGTGTTTCCCGATTCAACCAAGGTTTTTACAGTTACATCACTAATAATTGCGCTTTGTTGTACTAAGGTATAAACAAGCCCAAACAATTCGGCTATAGCTTCAGCCAGGTTAGATAACTTGATTTTTTCTGTCTGGTCGCCCTCTGTTGTAGGGTCAATGTCTTTAACCTCAATTGGTATCTGAAATTGTCCCCATCGTTCATCATCGATGTCAAAACGGTATGCGTATGCATCTGCATAGTCTCTGATGACTTCCACCCGTTCTGATGAACTATCAGGGTCTACAGTAATGTTTTTTGGGAAC
>JBNGCV010000118.1:0-3831 GCA_049975465.1 Kosmotogaceae bacterium
TTTTTGCAACACCAATCTATGAAGCTTCTGTAACCATGAAAGTTGAAGGAAGCTCACAGGCATCAATAAATTCCATATTTATGGAAAGTGTTTCTGGCGGTTATTCATCTCAGAATATTTCAACAGAGATAGAACTAATCAAAAGTAGAAGTAATCTTGAAAAGGTAGTTAAAGAGTTAAGTTTAATTGAAAAAATGATGGATCAATCCAAAATAAATGAGTTACTTGAACAAGGTAGAACAATGGAGGATATTCGATTCTCGTTAGTAAAAAGTCTGGGAAATATCATCACTGTTTCCCCGGTCAAAGATACATCAATAGTACGTATTTCAGTACAACATGACGATCCTATACTGGCAAAAGATATTGCGAATACTCTTGCAACGGTGTACAATAGCAAACTTGCTGAACTAGCAAAGCGTGATGTAGCAATGAGAAAAAATTTCATTGAATCGCAGATACCAACTCTTGAGAAAGAGTTAAATGAGGCAACAGAATCTCTAAGAGAATATAAAGAAGAAACAGGAATTTATGTTCTTCAGGAACAGGCAAGATGGGTTTTGCAGATGCTCACTAAATATGATGAACAGTATAATACATTGCAGGTTCAGCTTGAAGAAACACTTGCTGAAAAAGAATCTTATGAAAAACTGCTCGATGAGTTTGATTCTTCAGAGGCAGAAGAGGTAAAACAAAAATGGATAAAAACCTCTGAGACGCTCAGCAAAAATCCCATACTTTCACAGCTGAAAAGTAAATTGGTTGATTTGAGAATAGAGTTAGCCTCACTTCGACAACAATATTCAGAATCAGATCCCAAGGTCGTAGCTAAAAAGACTGAAATCACAGAAACGGAAAACTTAATAAAAGAGCAGACACAGGATTTTATACTTACCAGTGAAAGCCAAACATTGAATCCGGTTTATCGAGATATTCTTACAAACATAATAAGCAATAAGTCAAAAGTATATGTTTTGGAAGCTCAAAAAGAGGCAGTTAATAAATTGAGAAAAGATTATGAAGATCAATTATCAACGCTACCTAGAATAGAACAACGTTTACTTGAGTTAGAAAGGAAAGTAACAATTAAAGAGAATCTCTATACCTTACTTCTTGAGAAACTTGAAGAAGCAAAAATTGAGGAAGCAGCTGTAGTTGGCAATGCAGCTGTAGTTGATTCAGCAATTGTTCCAAATACTCCTGTTAAACCGAATAAGAAGCTTTCACTTGCTATCGGGGGTGTACTGGGCATATTTCTAGGTATGCTCACGGTTTTCTTGATGGAATATCTAGATAAAACACTGAAGACTGAAGAAGAAATTGAGCGATATGGCTGGAAGAATGTAATAGGAAGAGTTCCGCTTATTTCAGAAGAAGAACTGGGTAATGAATTGTTTGTCAAAAATAAACCAGTTTCTCCACAATCAGAGGCAATCAAACTCACTGCAAGTAATATTGAGTTTATGATGCATGATGACAAAGTGATTGGAATTACATCAGTAACTCCAAAAGAAGGAAAAACATTTATCAGTGTGAATCTTGCCTATGCGTTTGCTTCGAAGGGGAAAAAGGTATTAATTCTTGATTTTGATATGCGAAGACCCCGTATTGAAAAAATACTGGGTTTGAAAACCACAGAGGGTAATAAAGAATTATTAGGTATTGCTGACATTCTAACTAAAAATATTTCTCTTAGCGATGCAATTAATCATTATGACGATAATATAGATGTTATAACGCATGGTAATATACCACCAAATCCTACGATATTACTTTCTTCTAAGAAAATGGATGAGTTAATAAAAAAAATAAAAGAAATGTATGATTTAGTTATTGTAGATACACCTCCGGCACTGGTGACATCAGATGTATCGTTGTTGGGTAATAAGCTTGATGGAGTGGTAATGGTTGTAAGACCTGGAATGACTCCTCGAGATGGATTGCAAATATCAATTCAAAATTTGTCTAATACGGGAGTCAATGTGTACGGTTTTGTTGTAAATGGTGTTGAAAGACATACATCGAATTACTATTATTACTATTATTACAGTGGCGCGAGCAAGAAAAAACGACGAAAAAAATCTAAAAATATCCTAGATTATTTCAGAGGAAAAAAATAGTGTTTTCTAACGCAGCGTTAACAGGAATAATATACAGCGCAATTGCAGGAACAGCAACATCAATTGGGGCATTTCCCTTTTTGTTCTTTAAAAAGGGAGTTAGCAGAAAGATGCTGGATATATTTCTTGGATTCGCTGCAGGCGTTATGCTTGCTGCCACAGCTTTTAGTCTTGTAATACCTTCCATAGAGATTGGTGGACCTCTCAAGTTTGTAATAGGCTTTTTGCTTGGTGGAATTTTCATTGATCTAATGGATAAATTTTCTCCACATGAGCATCTTATAAAGGGTTATGAAGGACCGTTAGATAAAGGAAAAATCAGTAAAATATGGCTATTTGTTATTGCGATAACTCTTCATAATTTTCCCGAAGGTATGGCGGTTGGAGTAGGAGCTTTCACACCTGAAGCTGTTACAGTTGCCATTGCAATTGGGTTGCAAAATATACCTGAAGGTGCGGCGGTAACAGCCAGCCTGATTGGTGCAGGATACAAACCGGGCAAATCTTTTTTGGTATCTTTTGGTACTGGAATGGTAGAACTGGTTGGTGGTATCATAGGGGTAGTACTAATTACTGTTTCAAAACCATTGCTTCCTTACGCGATGGCGTTTGCGGGAGGAGCAATGCTTTATGTTATCAGTGATGAAGTTATTCCTGAAACTCATAGCGGTGGTTTTGAACGATTATCTACCTTTGCTATTATTGCTGGTTTTGTCTTAATGACACTCTTTGATGTTTTATTGAGCTAAGGAGAGATAATTATGGTTAAAGAGAAGAAGTTACATCTTGATACTGAAACAGTCATTTACCTTACAATGATACTGGTTATACCGCTGTTTATAGTGAAGGGTTTTACCCATGAACCATCTACAGGCAAACACTTCATTTATTCTCTCGGTTTTTCGATTATTTTGATTATCAGTTTGCTAAAAAAGCGACAGGATTCATTAAGGATTTACTACAACAACGTTCATCTTGCCGCTCTGGGTTTTGGCGTGGCTGCTCTTTTGTCAATATTTCCTTTATTACAGGACAATCCTCATTATTTCAGGTACACACTCGATATTGCCATATATACCTTAATAGTTGTAATTACTGGTATATATATTTCCAATGCGTTTAAAACCAGATCAAAAATTGAACTTGCAATGCTTTTTTTCGTTATAACCGCAGCGTTTGTATCCTTTAATGGACTGTTGAACTATTATGTTGGTTACGATTTGTTTCTGGGCAAGACTGGTGATAGCTTTACCCGTGGAGCAATGAGATCAACAATTGGAAATCCAAATTTCGTTTCTGATTACATGGGTCTTACCATTCCCATGGTAATGTATTTCCTTGTTAATCCTAAACCGCTTAAAGAGCTTTTCAGGAGCAAGCTATCTGTCACTATTTTGAAGACTGTTTTGCTTGTATTTTTAGTCCCAATGCTTGCAGCTATCTTTGTAGCCGAAACAAGGACAGTGATGGTTGGAATACTTGTTGGAAATCTAATCTTTATAACAGTTTACTTACTCCTTTCAAGGAAAATGGAATCATTTAAAAAGGATGATTTTGCAAAAATCAGCAAGGTATTTGTAATTTTGACATTGATCTTAGTCATTGTTACTTCTTATTTGTATTTAACACCGACTCCCGTTTCTGGAGGGGGAAAGATAAATGTTACACGAAGAATAGGCTCAGCGATTACCTCTACCAGATCATGGAACGA
>JBNGCV010000119.1:0-3828 GCA_049975465.1 Kosmotogaceae bacterium
TTTATTAAACAAATCAGTTGAAAAACGGATGGTCTTGATTGGAAAACTGAAAGCCATTGAGGATGAAAAAATAGTTATAAAAGAAAGAGACACGGGAAGAGATTTTGAAACGAAATTAGATAATGTCAAAAAAGCCAATTTGAGACTGGAATTATGAAGGGAGGAACAGAATTATGAACCTAAATCTTTTAGAAGCACTTGAACAATTAGAACAGGAAAAGAATATTCAAAAAGAAGAAGTTATAGAAATACTTGAACGCGCATTGCAAAGTGCATATAAAAAGAACTTTGGTTCAGATAGTAATGTTTTCGTCAAAATTGATAAGTTAACCGGCGATATTGAGGTTTATGAACAACTAGAGGTTGTTGAAAATGTTGATGATCCTGAAAAAGAAATATCACTTGAAGAAGCACTCAAATATGATAAAAAAGCACGAATCGGTGAATCTATTCAAAGAAAACTTAATATAAAGAAATTTAAGAGAATAGCAGCACAAACAGCCAGACAGGTACTAATTCAGAAAATAAGAGAACTTGAAAAATCAAATCTCTTCCAGAAATATTCCGATTTAAAGGGAACAGTTACCACCGCAGAAGTTTTAAGGATAACCGAGAACTGGATTGACTTAAGGATAGGTAAGCTTGAGACCAAACTACCAACGCGTGAATTGGTACCGGGAGAGGTGATGAGATCTAACTCTCTAATAAAGGTATATGTGATTGATGTTTTAAAGAGCAGTAAAGGACCAAAAATAATGGTAACTAGAAGACGTCCTGAATTTGTTGAAGAAATCATGAAACTCCAGGTTCCTGAGATTGAGAGCGGAGATGTTGAAATCAAGGCAATTGCAAGAGAAGAAGGTGTCAGGACAAAAATAGCTGTAATCTCTCCAAATTCCAAAATTGATCCCATTGGTGCTTGTATAGGAGAAAGCGGATCCAGAATAGGAGAAGCTTTAAGAGAGATCAAACCAGAAAAAATTGACATATTGAGATGGAGTGAAAACGAAGAAGAATTTATAGCAAATTCAATAGCTCCTGCAAAAGCAGTTAATGTAAAAATTACAAATGCCGAGGAAAAAGAGGCAACCGTTTTTGTATCGCCTACACAGCTTTCACTAGCTATCGGGAAAGGCGGACAGAATGCGAGGCTTGCAGCCAAACTAACAGGGTGGAAAATTGATATCAAACCTGTCATGTGAAAAAGTATTTGTAACATCTTACATAACTCTCGTAACTCTTATTGTGTAAAATGAATAATGTAATAAAAATGACAGGGAGGTTTTATAGTGAAGCAGGACATTCTAAGAAATGAGTTGCGCAGTCGTAAACGTAGAATGACTGCTCAAAGAGAATTGATTTTGAGAGTATTTCTCGAAACTGAAGATGATCATTTAAGTGCTGAAGAAGTTTATCGTAAAATTCTTGACAAACGTTTAAGAATAAGTAAGGCTACAGTATACCGTACTGTTGATTTGCTTGCTGAAGTTGGTTTGCTTAGAAAAATTGCTTTTAGAGATGGAGTCGTGAGATACGAGGTTGTGGAAAAAGACAAGCACCAGCACCATCATCTAATATGCAATAATTGTGGTAAAGTTGTTGAATTCCCCTACGATCTGCTTGATGAACTGGAACACATAGCTGAGAAAAAAACTGGTTTTGAAATAGATGACCATCAAGTGAAATTCTATGGCCTCTGTCCTGAATGCCTAAAGAAAAAGAAGAAGGAACAAAATAAGGAAATTGAAACAGACAAAGCAAGCGGATAACGCCAATTTTCATTTATTTCAAAAGCAGGAATAATTTCCGACAAACTAATTACTGCTTTTTCAAAGATATCAGAAATAGTTTCTATACCTCTGGCCATTATAAGTGCCAGAGGTTTTATTTTTAACATATCAAACAAAAAAATCATCAATGATCCGATATAAACAGGTAATACGAATAACGGAACTGAAATAATCGTTAAAGGTATGGTTAATATGGAAAACGTCCCAAAAGTGGCAACAGATATTGGTAAAACAGCTATTTGAGCACCAACACCAACCATAACAGCTTTTTTTACAAAAGTCATCTCTGAGTAGTCGAAAGCATTTACAATCAGCAAAATTCCGGATGTAGCAAGAAAACTCAACTGAAAACTCACAGAAACTATTATCATGGGTGATACTACCAGCATAATTATTCCTGCGAGACCCAGTATATTAAGTGATGATTGCTTGTAGTCAATAATTGAGAAAAATGTATACAGAAATAATACAAGAAAAGCTCTAACAGCAGAAATGGCTGGACCCGTCGACACCACATATAATCCTAGAAAGATTATAGTAACAAGCATATTCAGCTTCCTATCAATCAACATCAAACTAAATACCCATCTCAACAACAGATAAAGCAAAGAAACATGTAGTCCGGAAACTGCAAAGATATGCGAAATTCCTGCATTTCGAACGCTCTCCTCCAGATTTCTTTCCATATCAATTGCTCCACCGAAGAACACCGAAAAGGGCAGAGTGTTGCTAATTCCGTTTCCTTTCATTGAACTGATTATCTTTTCTCTGAAGGTAATGGAAAGAGAATGAATTTTATCGGGGGGTATCACTCCGTAATCTTTCACCTTCAAACTGTAAAAAGGATATCTATTGATTTTTTCAATTTCACCTGCAGCCCATATTCTTTCTCCAATCTCCGGTTCTTCTCTTACTCGCGATAAAATCAACTCTAAATCATTTCTATACGGGCGCCAGCTCTGACTTTTATAATCCAGTAAATAACCCCTGGAAGCCTTATAATAACGGAATGATCCAGTGTTAATAATACCTACATATTCAGTTCTTCCCACGTCAAAGGTTGGAATTGCCAAAGCTAAAATAAGTCCCGAAACATAAAACAACAAACTGATTTTCAATAAAACTTTCCGATAAATAATCAGTAGAAAGAGAAAAAGGAGCGGTATTATTATTTGAAAACCGCCCCACACATTTATAAATATTACTGTCAACAATCCTAATGATAGTGCAACTAAACCAAAAAATAATGGCGATGATATTTCTGAACTATTGAACCATTTCAAACTCAGATCTCCTATGCTCCAAATTTATCCAATCTTAATCCATTTGCCAGCATTAACGGAAGAATATCCACAGCATCCATAACTCCCAGTACACCCTTTGAGCATTCATATTCGTCATAAGCTCTGCTTGCGCCTTTTCTAACGTAATTAGATTTAATCATAAAAGGCACTGGATGCCAGCTGTGAGATTTTATTGGAACGGGCGTTGAGTGATCTCCAACAACAACCACTACATCCGGCTTCAATTCCAGTAATGTTGGTAAATATTGATCAAACTCCTCAATTACTTTAACCTTTTTGTCGAAATCGCCATCTTCTCCATAGGAATCTGTCTTTTTTACATGAAAGAAAAAGAAGTCGTAATCGTTCCAGTGCTCTTTTAATGTTTTTACCTCATCAGCTATGGTTGTGCCTGTTTCCAGTATATTCATGCCAACAAGTTTTGCAAGACCACGATACATTGGATAGGTTGCAATTGCTCCAGCTGACAGCTTATAGACATCTGAAAAACCGGGCATATCAGGATGCTTTGAGAAACCCCTTAATAAAGCAAAATTCATCTTCTCCTCATCAGCCAGTACATCTTTAACTTTTTTCATAAATTTATTGACTATTTCAGCAGTTTTTTCCGCATGGTCATCAAGGGGCTCAGCAAAAAGAATAGGTTTTCCCTCTTTTTGGGGATCAGCGTCAGCTAATCTTTCATCAAGTTCCTTTCCGGTAAATTTAACAACAAAACGATGTTCTTTACCGGG
>JBNGCV010000120.1:0-3812 GCA_049975465.1 Kosmotogaceae bacterium
TTGTTAGCTATGTTGTATTTATAAAATCCTTTTCCAAAATTTGAGACGAAGTAAAGTATATCTCCTTCAACCTCAAGTCCAGTGATATGATAAGGAAACTCTTTACCTATACAGACCGGGTCAGTTAAATCGCTAAATTTATATATGGATGTATCACTGGAAACATATATATAGTAGAAATCTTCAAATTTCGTTATTTCTCCCAACCATCCAATATCAAAGGATTTGAATACCTCACAATTTTCTTCAGAAACATTAATTTTAACTATATTTCTGTTTCCATCTTCAGACAATAAAAAAGTATTATCATCTAAGAAAATTCCTGATATGTACTGCAAATGTTTGTCAGAAACTTCTTTGAATTTAATGTTTTTAATGAATTTACCTTCGTAATCATAAAAATCAACATCATCTGTATCATTGTGAACTGATGCAATTTTTCCATATCCTGCAAAAATATATCCTTTTAGTGAATCAAATGTCCAAACAAGTTCAAATTCACCTGAGGAGTAGTTGTAAGCTTCGGTCAGAGTAAATAGCAATTTCGATGCATCATCGGTGCAGAATTCATGTGCTTCTATACCTGTTAAGGCAGTCCCCTCTTCTGTCATTTTGATGATAGTTCTGTTTTCAAGTGTAAGAAAGAACTTTTCTTCAACGAAATTTTTTGAACTAAAAGCACCTGTTGAAAGGCTCAAAATTATAAAGATAGTAATGGTAATTAATAGAACTTTCTTTTCGTTCATATAAATCCCTCCAATTTAGTTTTTTGCAATGAAGAGAATTTAAATTCATACCAATAACTATTGTGTAATTAGCAAAATTACTCATTAAGTATACGTCTGATTACAAAATATCCCTATACTTTAACAGTCATCATACTTATTGAACCCTGACAGTTCTTAGTTGAGTTATAATAGAATACAGATAAGTATTTGCAGACAAAACAACTAAATTCGAAAGGATGATAAGATGATTTTTAAGAATGTTTTGATTGTTGATCCCGTTAAAGGAAGTTTTACTGGTGATGTTCATATAGAGAACAATATAATCTCCAAAGTAAATAGAAATAAAGTTGATCCCGATTACATTTTGATGCCAGGTTTTGTAGATTTGCACACGCACGCTCAAAAAGGCATAGATACAATGTATGCAAAACAAGAAGATTACGTTCAATGGGCAAAGAATAATTTTGAGGAGGGCGTTACAACTTTCCTTCCAACGACAGTTTCAACATCTCTGGAAAACATTGAAAAAATAATCGAGAGAATAAAAGAGTTACCACTATCCATTGCTGGTTTGCATCTTGAAGGGCCTTTTGTTAATCCGAAAAAGAAGGGGGCTCAAAACGAAAAATATATCTTCCCTTCCGAAGGTCATGACCTGAGCAGAATATTGAAAGAACCGGTGAAATTGATCACAGCAGCTCCAGAAGAAAAAGGATTTAATACCCTTTGCAAAGAATGCAACAAAAAAGGGATAATTCTTTCTTTAGGACATTCAGCAGGGGACTATGTGGAATTCAAAAAGGCCCATGACTTGGGCGTTAGAAAAATAACCCATTTCCCAAATGCTCTTACACAATTACATCACAGAGAAATTGGCGGTACTGGATCTGCTTTATATCTTGACTTTGATATCGAGATGATTGTAGACGGTATCCACACTGTGCCCGAATTTGTAGACCTTACTTTTAGATTCAAGGGAGCTGACAAGATTTATCTAATTACAGACTCTATGGCTGCTGCAGGAATGCCAGAGGGACAATACGAACTGGGAGGACTAGAAGTTACTGTGAAGGACAACAAAGCAACACTAAAAGATGGTTCCATAGCTGGAAGCACACTCTTGTTTAAGAATGCTGTGAAGAATTTTGCAGCATTCACCAACTGCAGCCTTCAGGAACTTGCTAAAGTCTCCTCTTACAATTCACTTAAGAGTCTGGGCATGATAAATAAAGTTGGACTTATAGAAGAAGGTTATAAAGCGAATCTTGTTTTACTTGATGGTAATTACAATCTTAAACAAACAGTATTCGAAGGCGACATTGTTTACTCGGAATTATAATTAATTTATTGTGTGACATCAATAATGTTGTTTTTCTATAGAATTGAGAAAATCAGTAAGTAAATCTAGATACTTTTCTTTTTCTTCAAGATGGGGCATATGGGCGCTGTTATCAAATAATACCCACTTTGAATTCCTGATCCCCTGTGTCAGTGTTCCCGATACTACCGGAGTTGATTCGTCATAACGCCCACTGATAATAAGTGTGGGTACGTCAATTTCACCCAGTCTGTTTGTAACATCCCAGTTTTTCAATGTGCCATTCACTTCGAATTCACTGTTTCCCCACATTTCATTGTATGCTTCATGATTTTTAGAGAATTTCTCGAGTGATTTCATAAGGCATTTGGGCCAAGGTTCAAGACGACAGACAAATTTCTTGTAATAAGCCATGATTGCTTCTTCATATTTGGCATGATTAACATCCATTCCATTTTCGTGTTTTCTTATTACTTCCTGGTATTCTTCAGGTAGTTCATTAAGTAGTTTGCTTGTTTCCTTTCCCCACAATGGTGCACTGGACAATGAATCAGCAAGAATCAGGCTTTTAATTCCTGCCGGTTTATCAAGAACATATTCCAGAGCAAGCATACCACCCCAGGATTGTCCGAAAAGATGAATTTCATTGAGATTGAGCTCTCTTCTTATATTTTTGATTTCTTTGATGAATAAAGGAATTTTCCATTCAAATGGTCTATCTGGAAGCTCTGAATTTCCAGAACCAAGTTGATCGTAGAAGATAACCTTTCTACCGGTTTCGGCGATTTCTGAAAGTGGATCAAGATAATCGTGCGTGAAATTGGGCCCGCCATGCAAACACAACAGAGGATATTTTCCCATATTGGTTTTACCAACAGTTTTATACCAGGTTTTAAAACCATCAAATTCTATATAGCCTTCATTAACAGCTTTATTGCTCACAATTATCCCCCCATTTAACAAATCTACTCCTTAATTATGCCAGTAAATTTACTTCATTTATAGAAATTGAAAGACTTAAAGCAGGTAATTACCTATTCTTGACCTATTATATTTCCATTTTCATCTGTAATGAAGGTCCCCTTAGTTGAATCAAGAATCACATATTCGTTGTTCCAGAGATCTTTTACAACCGCACATTTTCCTATCTTTATATCAAAGGGTCCTATTATCACACGACCTCCAGCTTCTTCTATTTCTTTAATCGCATCAATAACGGAATCTACTTTAAAATCCACCTCCAGCTTTCTGTCAGAATTGTGCAGAACAATTTCAGTTACATCCTGGTCCATACCAAGTCCAATTGCTTTTTCTGTTTTCCATATCATCTTCAGCCCCAAACTTTTCTCATAATACCCCAAACCCTCTTGAAGGTCAGAAACATATTATCTAATACAATCTACTTTTTTGAACAGAGATTTATTCACATGATCATCTCCTTACCAAATAATTTACCTTATTATTATGCCACGGTTTGTTATCCAAAACGAAACATATTCAACATATTTGTCAAATTAATTTTAAACATCAAATTAAGCCCTATAAAAAACTGTATAAGCTACTTTCATGAAGAAAATACAAAAAATCGAATAAATCAAGAAAATTGCTAAAAGAAAACTGATAATCTACTTGCTAAAAATCGTTTAAATATTTTGTTTGAAAAGCTTTCAGTAAGATCCTTTTTTTATTTGCTTCTATTTGGTATGTTCTGCAATATGAATTTTTCCGTATTTTATTACCCAGTTTTTTATTCTATTAATCTTACT
>JBNGCV010000121.1:0-3697 GCA_049975465.1 Kosmotogaceae bacterium
ATGTACTGGCGTTAACCTCTGTTTTTTTAGAATGTTTTCTAAAAGACAGTTTTTCACCTTTGATGATAACAATAACATGATCATCTTCGTTAAAACGACCTTTGAGCAGCTCCTCTGAGAGTGGATCTTCAACATATCTTTGCATTGCTCTTTTTAGAGGTCTTGCACCATATACAGGATCAAATCCTTTATCGACAAGGAAATTTTTAGCTTCTTCGGAGAGTTCAATTGTTATCGATTTTTCCTCTAGCCGCTTCCTGATATCCCTCATCAAAATCTGTATTATTTGTTTTATGTGTTCACTTGTCAGTTGATGGAAGACAACAATCTCATCAAGTCTGTTAAGAAATTCAGGTCTAAATGTTTTCTTGACTTCATTAAGTACAGACTGCTTCATTGATTCATATTCCACAGATTTCGCATCTGTCGTATCAACAAAACCAATGGCGGTTTTGGATTTATTAATAAACTCTCCTCCCAGGTTACTTGTCATTATAATTATGGTGTTCTTAAAATCCACATATCTTCCCTGAGAATCCGTTAGATGACCATCGTCCATTATTTGCAATAAGAGATTGAAAATATCTGAATGTGCCTTCTCGATTTCATCAAAGAGTATTACTGAGAAAGGTTTCTTCCTAACCATTTCAGTAAGTGTGCCACCTTCATCGTATCCAACATATCCTGGTGGAGCACCAATAAGCCTGGACATGGAGAAACGTTCCATATATTCTGACATATCAAATCTAACTAAAGAACGTTCATCATCAAAAAGATATTCTGCAAGGGCTTTAGCCAATTCAGTTTTTCCAACGCCTGTGGGACCCATGAAAAGAAATGTTCCTATGGGTCTTCTTGGATCTTTGATCCCGCTTCTTGCCCTTCTAATAGCCTTTGCTACGGCAGTTATTGCTTCGTCCTGACCGACGATTCTTTTATGCAAAGCGCTCTCAAGCGTCAGTAGTTTTTCACTATCCGATTCTTCTAATTTTCTCAAGGGGATTCCGGTCCAATTAGAGATAATCTCTGCAACCTCTTCTTCGTTTATTTCTATTACTTCATTGTCTACATTCTCTCTCCATTCTTTGTATTTACCCCTGAAAAGTGAATCGAGATTTTCTTTTTTTTCTTCAAGTTCAATAGCATTTTGACTGCCTTTCGAAATCGAAGGCTTTTCTTTCTCTGTTTTTATTTTCTCAAGCTGGTTCTTAATATTTCTTAATCTATCAGGCATGGTAAGCTTTCTCAATCTTACTCTTGCACCGGTTTCATCAATAACATCTATTGCTTTATCTGGAAGAAATCTGTCACTTATGTATCTGTTTGACATAACGACTGCAGCTTCAATTGCACGTTCTGAATATTTTACCTTGTGATGTGATTCGTATCTATGTTTTATTCCATGGAGTATATCAATTGTTTGTTCGACGCTTGGTTCAGATATATATATTTTCTGAAACCGTCGTTCAAGCGCAGCATCCTTTTCAACATATTTTCTGTATTCATCTGGTGTAGTAGAACCAATACATTGAATGGCACCGCTGGCTAGAGCAGGTTTTAGAATATTTGCTGCATCAACAGCACCCTCAGCTGACCCGGCTCCTACAATAGTATGCATCTCATCTATGAACAAAATGATGTCACCATTATTTGTAACTATTTGGAGCAGCTTCTTTAGTCTCTTTTCAAATTCCCCTCGATATTTTGTTCCGGCCACAAGTGAAGCTACATCGAGAGCGAATATTGTTTTACCTTTTAGTGTTTCAGGAATCTCTTCTTTAACAATCATTTGTGATAATCCTTCTACAATAGCTGTTTTTCCAACACCAGGATCACCTATTAGTACGGGATTGTTTTTCTTTCTTCTTGATAGTATTTCCATAACCCTTTTTCTTTCAGTTTCTCTACCTATTATTGGATCAAGCTTATCCTGTTCTGCAAGAGCAGTCAGATCAGTCCCAAAACCTTCCAGTTGTTTCAAATCGGATTGCATACTGGAGGACTTAGAACTGTAGTACTCGTTACTGCTGCGTTCATCTGCATTGCCGGCTACTCCTTCAATTATTTCCTTTCGCAAATTTGTCAGGCTAATATTCATCTGTTTCAGTATATGAGCCGCTATGCCTTCTCCCTCTCTTACAATACCAAGGACAATATGCTCTACTCCAATCTTCTTTTGCCCTAACATACGTGATTCATCATGAGCAAGTTCAATAACCCTTCTCGCTCTTGGTGTCATTTGAGGAGATCCCACAACTGATTGATGCACATTAGTTCCTACCATAGTTGTGATTTCTCTCAAAACTCTATCATATGTTACTCCGTTATTTCGGAGAACCTTTATTATCTTACTTTTATCGACCTTTAATATTGCCAGAAGCAGATGCTCGGTACCAACATAAGGATGGCCCAAACTTCTGGCTTCATCCTGTGCTGTTACGAAAACCTGCGCTGCTCCTTCTGAGAATTTATCAAAATACATCATGTCACCTCCGTGTGTTACACGAAACCTCCTTTTTGTTTCCTAAATATTCTGACTATTTCTTTATGAAGTGTGTTCGGAGATTTTTCTCCGTCAAATATGTATACTCGATCCCTATTTTCTTCAGCAATTGTTAGATAACCATTCCTCACTTTTTCAAAAAATTCTGCTCCTTCTGTCTCTATTTTATCATTTCTTGTATTTTTCTGCTTTCTTTTAATAGCCTTTCTTGCAGGGATGTCAATAAGAAATGTTAAATCCGGTAAACATCTGTCAACCGCGAAACTATTCATATTTTTGACCAGATCAACAGGAAGTCCTCTACCATACGCCTGATAAGCCAGCGATGAATCCAGGAATCTATCTGCGATGACTACCTTCCCTTTTTGAAGACTTGGAATAACAATTTCTCTAACTATTTGGGCTCTTGACGACAAAAACAGTAATAATTCAGATTCCGGACAAAGATTGTATTCCTTATGCAATAAAATTTCCCTAATATCTTCACCCGCTCTGGTACTTCCAGGTTCTCTAATAATCACAAAATCCTCTTTTTCTTTTTCCAGATATTTCTTAAACAATCTGAACTGAGTTGATTTCCCTGAGCCATCGATTCCTTCAAAACTGATGAACATCACTTTCATCCTTTCTTAAAATTAGAGGAGGTTCAACAACAATTTCTGGCGTTGAATTGTTCCTCCCTTTTATTAGTATAAGTTGAGCCTGTTTCTCTAATTTACCATGAACAATTTTCATTCTATGTATTCCCAGCTTATTATCATCGAAGCTTCTTAACCATTCAGCCATATCTCTGGGATGAATAACAAAGTAAAACACTCCTCGGTTTTTTAACAACCATCTTGTAGCTTTAGCAAATTCCATTAAAGAATTCTTGCTGAGCCTTCTCCATTCATTTCTTGATTCCTTTGAGCTTCTCAAACCCGAGTGCGCAAAATGTGGGGGATTACATATAACCATGTCGAAACTTCCGTTTCGAAATTCATTTTTGACAGAACCAATATTCAGCTGTTTTACATTAATATTTCCCTTTAGATCATTATTCATTACATTTTTTCTGGCAATTTTAATCAGCTGCTCATTTTTATCAATCGATGTGACTTCAACCACGTTATTTTTTGCTAGATAGAGAGAAATTACAGCGCTGCCACAACCAAGTTCAATAATCTTTTTAATTTTTTTTGAAACCTCAATATA
>JBNGCV010000122.1:0-3669 GCA_049975465.1 Kosmotogaceae bacterium
AACTTCTTACCCGGGTTCTCCAACACCAGAAATTGCTGCTGCTATAGGTTCAATACCAGCAGATAAAAGGCCGTTTTATTTTGAATTCTCCACAAATGAGAAGGTAGCTACGGAAGTTGCTTTTGGAGCATCGTTAAACGGTCATCTCTCAACGGTGTTTTTCAAAAGCGTTGGCTTAAATGTTGCAGCAGATTCCTTTGTACAACTCAGTTTAATGGAACTCCCTGGTGGTATGGTGATTGTTATCGGGGACGATCCTGGTGCAAATTCTTCCCAGAATGAGCAGGATAACAGACATATTGCAAGACTGTCATATACACCAATTTTTGAACCTGCAACACCAGCTGAAATTTACACCATGTATAAGGAAGCAGTTAGGATATCTCAGGAAAGAAGACAGCCAGTTATTTTGAGGTTATCAACGCATGTGTGTCATGCAAAGGAAAAGGTAGAATTTGATTCTTATAAACCTGTAAAATCAAAGCTTGAACCAGGATTTGATGTAAAGAATGGTCCCTATGTTCCTCTTACAAAGATTGCACTGAAAATGAAAGAAAGAGCGCTGAAGAAGCTGGAATCTTTCAAAAAATACGCTGAGAATTCCAGTTTCAACGTTTTGCATAATAACGAAAAATCACATAGAGGGATCATTACAGCGGGCGTTCCTTTTCTTTCACTTATGGATGTTCTGGAGAATGCGGGTGAAAAACCTGATATTTTGAAACTCGGTATAGTTTTTCCATTACCTGAAAGGAAAATTCTTGATTTTCTGAAAAAACATGATGAAGTAAAAGTTCTGGAAGAACTGGATGACTTTTTTGAGCAAAAGATAAAGTCTCTGGCATACGATGCAGGATTAAACACAAAGATTATTGGCAAAATTTCTCCTGAGGACTGGGTTGGTGAATACACGCCGGATAAAGTTTATAAAGTAATTAAAAACTGCTGGCCAGATTTGCTACCGGAGATCAAAGAAGATGAAAACAAACCTTCAGTTACAGCAAGACCGGCACAAATGTGCCCCGGTTGCGGTCATCGTTCAGCTTTTTATGCCATAAAAAAAGCACTAAAGAAAACGGATATTACCGTTGCTGACATAGGATGTCACACACTGGGTTTCTTTGAACCCTATGAAATAGGACAGGTACTTCTTTGTATGGGGCACTCAACAGGCACTGCCTCCGGGCTCTCAATGTTTAATAAAGAAAGAAAGGTAGTAGCGTTTCTTGGTGATTCAACATTTTTCCATGCAGGAATGCCCGGAATTGTAAATGCAGTTTTTAACAATCATAATGTTACATTGATTGTTATGGAAAACGGAACAACAGCAATGACCGGTCATCAGGATAATCCAGGGAGTGGAAAGAACTTCAACCAACCTACAGATAAAATACCCATTAAGCAGGTGCTTGAAGGGTTTGGTGTAAAAAGCGTGAGAGAAGTTGATACATATAATCAGCCAAAATTAAGACAGGCAGTGACAGATGCAACAGAGGAAGAAGGTTTCAGCGTGGTCATAGCAACTCATCCCTGCATGCTTAAATTCACAAGAGAGCAAAGAAGAAAGGGAAGACCTCTGCCAAAACCGGTGAAAATTGGGCCGAAGTGCAACAGACAGTATGTGTGCGTTAGTGAATTTGCCTGTCCCACCTTCCAGATATCTGAAGGTGGTGCAGTCTGGGTGCAAAAGGACCTTTGTATAGGTGACAGGTCGTGCATGCAAACGTGTCCGACATCAGCAATTATTCCAGATACAGAGAAAGAAGGAAGTGAATGATATGAAAAAATTCGATATTTTCATATCCGGCGTTGGAGGACAGGGAATCGGACTTTTGAGTGAAGCGCTTATAAGAGCAATAGATTACTCCGGACAAAGAGTAATTGGAGCTGACACTCACGGTTTGGCTCAAAGGGGCGGGATGGTTGTATCCCATCTCAGGATTGGTGATAAAGCAAACTCCGTTCTTGTTATGAAGGGAACAGCAGATCTGGTAATTTCCCTTGAAAGACATGAAGCATTAAGAGCGATGAATGAATATTTAAAGGACGAAGGCACCCTGATCTATTATGATGCTGTATGGCAGCCATTAGATGTAAGGCTAAGAAAGGTCAAACAGGTAGATAACAAAACATTATCTGAAGAGGCTGATAGAAGAAATATTGAAGTTTACAGGGTGTTTGATGAAAATTTGGAAGAACCAAGAACGCAAAATGTTGTTTTAATCGGTAAGATAATCAAATACAAATTAATAGATGGTCTTAAAACAGAGCACTGTGAGAAAGCTTTCGAAGATTTAATGAAAGGGACAATGCTTGAAGCTAATCTAAAGGTTTTTAGAAATGCATTAAACTAATAGTACTGCTAAACATTAATCGGATTCAATTTCTAATAATGACCAGCTTTCACTTTCCTCATTATATTTCAACTTACAGAAATAGTTGGTGCGAATTAAAGCACCGAAACTATTTTCTGGATAAATGAATTTGTAAACCTCCCAGATATTATTATCAATGGTTTTGCATAAAAAAGACACCTCTTGCGAGGTGTCTTAATGTAGATACGGGGTGATACAAGAAGTAGTAAGTGAACTACTTACTGTCTTAAATTAAGTAACTATGAGCCAGCGGGTACAGGTACATCTACGGCAATTTCCATAATGTCGACTTCAAAAACTCCATCACCAAGATGTTTTATGCCTTCTATATCCATTTCTTTGATCAACTCTTTCCCAGCTTCACGGCTATTGAAGATTATTCTTCCGGCTGGTTCAAAGGGTGCTATTGACCAGTTATTTGTAGGAACAGGTGAAATAACACCTTTTTCTCTAATGTAGTTGATGATCACACTTCTGTTTTCTGATGTTGAAGAGAAAATAATATTTGCGTCCTGTAGATGATATCCGCCACCACCAGAACGGTAATTATTAGTAACTACAAGGAATTCCTTATCATCTGGAATTGGTTCGCCTTCGTAGGCCAGATTAACTATTCTTTCGCCTTCAGGTTTTGTAACATCTATCTGGTATGTTATTCCTTCAATGATATCAAAGTTGTATGCTGCAAATCTTGCCAGAAGGTTTTGATCCTCCGGATTTTCAGGATCAATTCTGTTAAAGTTCTCTGCACATCTTTCAAGCCAGCCTTTCAATTCAGCACCATTGACCTTAACAACGTGCAATGTATTAGAATAAATGTATATGTCTGCTGCATTCATAATCCTGATATCGCCCTTTTCAACATTTGTGTCTGTTCTAAACGGAGCAGCGGCTGACAGAAGTGGCATATCTTCATATTCAGAACCTTCGAAATACTTTTTTGCATACCAAAGTTGGGCATTATTTACAATCTGAGTCACTGGATTATCAATGACTCTAGAGAAATATCCTTTTATAGGAATAGTGGTTTCTCCAATAGGAGTAAGCACATATTCAATTGTTATTTCATGCTGGTCTTTAACAGCTTCAGCTATTTCAGGAGCTGCCTCTACGGTTTCATCTGCTTCCCAGAGTTCTGTTTCTGAACCAATAACGTTCCATTCGCCTTTGTCATGTTTTAAGTACAGATGTATCAGGCCAAGGTGACTTCCCCAGCTACCAGCCATTGTAACTGGTACACCGTAAATTTTATCAGCTAGTCTACCGTGGTGGTGACCCAGGATCATTGCGTCTA
>JBNGCV010000123.1:0-3627 GCA_049975465.1 Kosmotogaceae bacterium
CTGAAAAAATTAAACTTGATTATCGTATTCCATTTGGACCTTTCATAGCACTGGCTGGATATATTTCCATTTTCTTTCTTGATGGCATCCGCAATCTCTATGGATTATAAGGTGATTATATGAAATACTGTCTTGGAGTCGATGTGGGAAACACAAAAACTATGGGCACAATTTGTACAACAAATGGCTCTGTATTATGCAAAATAAAAGGAAAAGGAGCCAACTTTCAAACCGTAGGAATTGAAAACTCACTTAAGGAACTCAAAAAAATAATTAGCAAATGTTTCGAAGTAACACAACTCAATCCTGAAGATATAGATTATTCATTCTTTGGCGTGGCAGGTGCCGATAGCAGAGATGATGAAAAAGTAATAATAATGATATTAAACAAACTTCCATTAAATAACTACGATTTCGAAAACGATGGCAGGATTTCGTTAAAGGCATCAGCAATTGATGACAAAGGAATTCTCATAACCTGTGGTACTGGAACAGTGGCTTTTGCTGGAAATGGAGAGAAAATATTTAGACTGGGTGGATTGTCAAGTAATTTTGGAGACAGACTGGGTTCCGAATATATAGCATCCAGGGTAATATCATTAATTATTCGGGCAAAGGATGGTAGAGGACAGCCAACAAAAATGGTAGAGTTCCTTGAAAAGAAAATCGAGATGCCCGCTGAAAGCCTGATGAAGATGGATTATCCTGACAGTTATTCCAAAGTTGATTATGTTCCAATTCTCATAGAGGTTCTATTCAAAGCTGGAAAAGAATACGACGCTGTTGCTCTTAAATTACTTCTTGAAATTACGGAAGAAATTGAGATTGAATCAAGAGTACTCACCTCAATGGCTGGACTTTCAGATAATGTCCCACTTATTCTAGATGGACATTTTTTCAAGAACGCAGAAGAGTATTTCTACAAAATCCTAAACAGTCTATTACCAAAAAATCTGAACATTGTTGTACCAGATTGTGATCCTGTTGTGGGTGCACTCATGATAGCAATTGAAAAACTACAACCCCTAGAGAATGTTCTTGTTTCAAAACTGAAAAGGTCTTACAAAAAATGTGAACTAATCAAAATAAAATAATTCACCTGTATATGCTTAAACGGTTAACGCAGGAAACCTTCAATTAAGGAGGTGAAGACGTATATTCTTCAATATACGTCGAGTTTATGAAAATTGCAGTTATTGGTGGTGGAAGCTCCTATACACCTGAATTAATGAAGGGCCTTTTTGATATTTCTGATTCCATTGAACTAGAAGAGGTGTATTTGCACGATATAGAAAAATCCGGAAAAAGGCTGGATATAATAAGTAAATTTGTAGAAAGAATGCGAGATGACGCAAAAACAAATTTAACTTTCAAATCCGGTTTCTCATTCGAAGATGCGATAAAAGATAGTGATTTCATTATTTTTCAATTTCGTCCTGGCATGTTAAAGGGAAGATTAAAAGATGAAACAATACCTTTGAAATACGGTTTAATCGGTCAGGAAACGACAGGTGTTGGAGGTTTCGCTGCAGCTTTAAGAGCTTTCCCGGTTATTGAAGATTATATAAATAAGATCCGTAAAATATCTCCTGATGCCACTGTTGTCAATTTTACCAATCCATCAGGTCATATCACAGAGTTTGCACATAACTACCTTGGTTTTGATAATTTTATTGGATTATGTAATGTTCCAATAAATCTACTCAACGAACTCTCTGAAAAATTTGGTGATACCACGGATCGTTACACTTTAAAGTACTATGGGCTAAATCACTTGAGCTTCACTGAAAAAGTGCTTAAAAACAATACAGACATAACTGAAATTGTTTTAAAGAAATACTCTCAGGATATGGCCAATATAAAGGGGGCTGCTTTTCCTTCATGGCTCGTAGACGCCATAGGTTTACTCATGAATCCTTACATGCGATATTATCTTATGACAGAAACTATGTACAGAAAAATAAAAAACCAAGAACCACGCGCAAAACAGGTAATGAAAATTGAAGAAAAGCTTTTTAAGGAATATGAAAATACAAAATCATCACAACTCCCTGTATTGCTTTCTAAAAGAGGTGGGGCAAGGTATTCTCAGGCTTCGGCATACCTTATTAAAACACTTGTAACGAAAGATGACAAAACACACATCGTCAATCGCCCGAACAATGGTTCAATTAGCAATCTTCCTTCAGACTATATTATGGAAGTTCCCACAAAGTTCCAAAATGGAAAATTTGCTTCTGTTTTACAAGGTGAAGGAAAAGATTTCCCATTATCATGGGTTACTAATATTAAACATTTTGAAAGACTTACCATACGTGCTTACCTTGAGAAATCAAAAAAATATGCCGTACAGGCATTATTAATACATCCACTAGGACCCTGTGCAGAAAATGTTTCTAACTTACTGAATGAAATAATAGAAGATAATCAAATAGATTTTCTCCAATAAACAGTTCATCCCTTGTAATTAAAACTAAAGTTTTTTGTCAAAAAACATGAAGATTGTATAATGATTATTGGACTCCCGAGTGGGGAGAATCTAAAGAAAGGGGTGAGTTTACATGAAGAAACTTCTCGTGTATCAGTGTTTTTATTGGCAGGTCTGATGGTTTTATCTGCTTCAGGTAAACTTGAGATATTCAGCTGGTGGACAGCTGGAGGTGAGGAAGACGCCTTATTCGCTCTTTATGATGTTTTTC
Organism: Kosmotogaceae bacterium; assembly: GCA_049975465.1. GTDB lineage: Bacteria > Thermotogota > Thermotogae > Petrotogales > Kosmotogaceae > JASMTM01. The sequence goes on from JBNGCV010000123.1 coordinate 2,700, forward strand.
ACGAAAATTATCCTGATGTAGAAATTATTAATGCAACAGTAGCTGGTGGAGCAGGAACCAACGCTAAAGCTGTATTAAAAACAAGAATGCTTGGTGGAAATCCGCCTGATTCATTCCAGGTACATGCTGGAGCAGAACTCAATGACACGTATGTTGTGACTGGACTGATGGAACCTATAACTCCATTCCTTAAAGAATGGGGAATAATGGATAAATTCCCTAAAGACGTTCTTGACATTTGTAGTTATGAAGGTGAAGTGTATTCAGTTCAGGTAAATATTCACAGGGGTAACGTTATGTTCTACAGTAAGGAAATAATAGAAGACGTCGGAATAGAAACCATACCTACAACTTGGCCTGAGTTTATAGATGCTTTGAAGAAAATCGAAGATGCAGGATACATTCCACTTTCTTTAGGTGACAAGAACAAATGGACAGCAACACATTTATTTGAAAGCGTTCTTCTTGGTTTACTTGGTCCATACCAGTACAATGGACTATGGGATGGAAGAGTGTCCTTTGAAAACGAGGGTGTTAAAAAGGCACTTGAAGTATTCAAAGAACTCATGAACTATGTAAACGAGGATCATTCAGCTCTTGCATGGCAGGATGCAACAAGACTCCTTTACGAAAAACAAGCTGCATTCAATGTTATGGGTGACTGGGCTGAAGGATATCTGAAGACCCTTGGCTGGAAACCCGAAGAAAACTTTGGCTGGATGGCATTGCCAAGCACCAGAGGATCTTTCATGATAGTAAGTGACACCTTTGGACTTCCGAAAAACGCTCCCAACAGGAGCAATGCAATCAGATGGCTGAAAGTAATATCTATAGTCGAAGGTCAGGATGCTTTCAATCCAATCAAAGGTTCTATACCGGCGAGAATAGATGCAAATCCTGAACTTTACGATGTGTATCTAAGATGGTC
>JBNGCV010000124.1:0-3620 GCA_049975465.1 Kosmotogaceae bacterium
AAGTAGTACTAAAAGTACCTTTTTCACAAAAACACCCCCTTAGCAAAGATAAATTGTAATTAAAGCCACATAAAATATTATAACCTATATCTTTGAAAATTCAAAATGGTTCCGAGTTCACGTTACCCAAATTCTGTGCTTAATAGCAAAAACGAGAAACTTGACAAGCGCAATACACGGTGATAGAATTCTTCTTGTTGGGTGCGTAGCTCAGTGGGAGAGCGCTTCCTTGACGAGGAAGAAGCCGTAGGTTCAATCCCTACCGCACCCACCAGTGGAGGAGAAAATTCCTCCTCCATTTTTTTATGTTTTACTCAAAGATAAACGTGTATATTTTGAACGGTTCGTACTCAATATTTATTGTTTGGTCTTCTAAGGATAGTTCTTCTTTCTTTTCCTCAAGAATGTTTGATTTCCAGACTTTTTTATACTCAAAATCATTTAATATAATATTAACTCTTCCTCTTTTTCCTGTTATTTCTGCAATACGCAAAATTATTTCACTATGTTTGCTGCGTTTCAAAGCAAGGACTCTGAAATTCTCTTCACTTATATTCACTAAACTATTTTTAGTGGTTGGAGTTCCTTTAGCCACTATCAAAGGTTTGTTTAATTGCTCTGCCTGTTTAATAGTATTCACTACTTCATCACCTTTATGAGGAAAGATCGAATATGTAAAGCTGTGTTTCCCTTCATCCGCAAAGAAATGTGGAAAAACGGGGGATCTTAATAAACTGATGCCCATAACATTACCTGAACAACTATGTCCGTACTTTCCATCGTTGAGTAAACTTACACCAAAACCTGTCTCAGAAAGATCCATCCATCTATGTGCAACCGTTTCAAAGCGCGCTTTTTCAAAGTCCGTGTTCTTATGTGTTGGTCGTTCAATGTAACCTGTCCCGATATCGTATTTTGCCTTTCTCGAAAGAACATTTACAGGAAAAATGGCTCTTAGCAACGTTTTTCGATGATGCCAGTCAATATTTGTTTTGATGTCCAACCTTTTAGAATGACTGTGCAATATATAATACTGAGTGATTACGGTATTGTTTATCCTGTACGTCACTTCAATTGTTTGTCTTATTTCACCAGCTTCAATCATTTTAATTTCACTGGCTTTCAGCTGTCTCGCGCTTCTCTCATAATCTCCATCTATATCCCAGGCATCCCATTTCGGTGGGACATCATCGTATAAGAATAACTTATTTCCTGAATCCTCGAAAACTTCTTTTCTTAGCTCTTTATCGTACATTTTGATAGTTCCATCTTCATTAATTATTACCCTAACCAGAGAGTTTTCAAGTATCCCATCATCAGAAGAAACATTATCGTTTTTTTCGGTTGCTTCCTTTTCGTGCACAAATAGTCTCATCGAAAAAAAAGGTTCAACCATGGCTTCATCAAAATATAACCAGCTATTATGCGTTTTTTGCATTTTTAGTGGTTTACCATCTTCCATGGTCAGGGTTTTCCCATTCAAATTCGTTTCAAAAAGCAATAGCCTTTTGTGAGAGCCTGGATTAAAAACAGTGATCGTTTTTTCATCCTGCGATACAAAATTCAATAAACCGGCATTCTTTATATCCTTCGCCTTTTCAAGAATTTCTGAAAGTTCTTTTTCAGCGGTTTCATAGACTTCTTTTATCGAAGATCCTGGTAAAATATCATGAAATTCGTTGTGAAGTAACGTTTTCCATAAATCATCAAGTTTACACTGAACTGTATTATCATCAATAAATAATGAAAACAGCTCTGCAAGGAAAAGTTCATCTTCTGCTTTTTTATGCAACATTTTAGTTCTTGATTGAGTGGTCAGCGTACCTCTATGCAACTCAAGGTACAGCTCTCCATCCCAGTTAGGAAGCTCTCTTTTTTTCTTCTCTGCATTTTTGTAAAAATATAGCGGATCATCTATTGAAAGTTCCGGGAGATTTGGGAAATCTTTCATATGTAGATAATTTTCAATCATTTCATCGGTGGGGCCACCTCCACCGTCTCCATAACCAAAAGTAAAAAGCGTTTCGGGGAGTATTTTTTTCTGTCGGTAGTTTTTCCACGTTCCAATAATCTCCTCCGGGTTGATTTTTCCGTTATAACCTTCACCAACATTTTCAAAGCTATGATAGATAACTTCTGAACCATCCAGCCCTTTCCATATACATAGATCGTAGGGAAATCTACTGGTTTCATTCCAGGTGAGTTTTGTTGTAAAGAAATAGTTTATTCCTCCATCTGCAAGTATTTGGGGAAGCAACCATGAAAATCCAAAAACATCCGGTAACCACGCTATTTCACATTTTTTGCCAAAATGCTTCTCAAAAAAACTTTGCCCATAAAATATCTGTCTTATAAGGGATTCAGGTGATGGTATATTACAGTCACTTTCTACCCACATTCCGCCTGTAAGCAACCATTTTCCATCTTTCACCTTTTTCTGAATCTTAGCAAAGAGACCGGGCTCTTGTTTTTTTAGATCATCATACATCTTTGCAGAAGATTGAATATATTTGAAATCATCGTACTTATCAATTAATCTAAGAGCATTGGAAAATGACCTGACAATCTTGTTCTTCGTTTCACTGATAGGCCATAACCATGCATAATCTATGTGAGCATGACCAATCATATTTATTTTTCCGTACGAAGGAAATTTTTCTTTTAAGAAAGCCATTTCTCTCTTGAATTCTTTTTCGGCATCAATAATACTATTGATAAGTTTTTCAGAGTAACTGTTTTTCTTCGGGGGCACAAAATTCTCTGCATCCCAGATCCAGGATACTTCTTTAAATATTTCAGGGTTGTCGCACACCGTGTTGAAATAGCTATCAGTATCTCTTGGAACGTTAATTTTCCTCAGTGTTTTATCAAGCAAATCCGATAACAGGTCCTTTAGAACACTGCTATCTGTTTCTTTTATTAATTCATTGACCAGGTAAAAACCCCGTATAACTCTTTTTATTGTCCTGTGTTCAATTATTAGCTCAGCTTTTTCAAAAACTGGTTTCTTCACTCCTTGGCCGAGTAGGCCATGAGGTACAACTTGCACTTCAATGAGGTGTTCGCTATCATCTGTAAAGACTGAAAGATCCAGTACTTTGTGATACTCGTTAATTTCACCAAAGGGTTTTCCATCAACACAAACAAGGCTTTCTCCGCCAAACCACGCCTTCAAATTAATAATCTCATCTGAATCAATAACAGGTATTTTCACCCTTCTTTTGAACGTTACCGATTTATAGTGATTGCTCCATGACTCTCCAACATCAATTTTCTTGTCACTGTTATTTTCCTTTTTCTCATTGCTGATATAAGAGAAATTCCACTGTTTCAGTTCTTTTCTTGAAATCAATACATAGGGTAATATATCCGATATCATGCGTTTATATTTCACATATTTCTTATCATAACTGTCATACACTGGACTGTTTCCTCCTAATCGCTATCAAATTTATATTTATCAGAAAGTTCTTTAAACTCAACTGAACGGTGCTTGTAATCTTTTTCGTTGATCATCAAATACCAGTGAGCTAGTTCATGAAGAATGGTTTTTCTTAGCAGTTCAGTATCATCAAGTAAGGCTGGAGAAAGTTCCATTCGTAACGGCACAACTTCCTTCT
>JBNGCV010000125.1:0-3571 GCA_049975465.1 Kosmotogaceae bacterium
CATCCGATCCTCCTATGAGATTTTTGGCAAGTTTTTCAGCAACAAAGGTTTTTCCGGTTCCTGGAGGTCCATAGATAATCGCCTGTTTCTTCCTTTTTATTGCATTCAACCAGTTTCTGAGTTCTGATACATTCATGCTCGTTTCTTCAGAGATTTGATCTAAAGGGTACTCTTTAACTATACTTTCAGGAGGTTCACTAATAAATTCGTTGATGCTTACCATAGGTTCATCTTCAGTAGTTAAGTAAACAAAAGGCATCAATGATATAAACGCATTTGTTAGTTTATCCACCAGTGTATGTTTATCAGTTCTAAGCAGTTCTTCAATTCTTAACCTATTACAAATATTTGCGGGCATTTCTTGAATGTTATTAACCCATTTTTCAAAACTATCTGTACCAGCTGAGCTTTTGGTAAAACCGGTATTGATACTTGTATCTTTTTCTCCAAAGCTTTCAAAAGAGTTAGGAATATCGTCTTTTAATAGTGCAATTATTTCACTTCTATTTGAAAATAGATTTTTCTTGAACTTCTCTGCCACAACTGATTTATGTGCTCCAATTGAAAAGCCATATTCGAATATATCTTTGTTGAACCAAACATATAATTGTGCATCTCTTATTCTTTTTCCGCCTTTTGGATAAAAAGCGCCCCAGATAAAGTCCCAGGCACCGCCCCTTCCAAAGTCATTTTTAGCGAATCTGCTAACAATATTCTTCTCGGTTTCCAGAACACTTAACATTTCCTTAGGTAAATGACTACTGATCTCTGCAAATAGCAGTTTCATTGGTTCTTCAAGGTGTTCAACAAAGTCTTCTTTATTGTCAAGATAAAACTTTCTTGTTGGGTTCTTGTTAATTTCTTCAAGAAGCTCAACAGCCTTTTTTGAGAAAGGAGCGTTTTCATTAACTTCTATTTCTCCGTTTTCTTCCTCGTCCTCTTTATGATATTCAGGATGAGGTAGTTCTTTTGCAAGAAATTTGTTCAAGTATTTTACAACTCCTGATGAATATGCATTGTAATACGGAGAAGAACGAGCAGTTTTTATAGCTTCATCAAGGAATTTATTATGGGCATTTTGAAGCTGATCAATATAATCTGCGAAGATATCAATTGGAAGCCTAACTCGAGCAACCTCGTTTCCTAATGAATCAAACTCCTTCCTGATACTGATATATTCGCTAAGCTTATTCTTTAAAACGTCTGGTATGAATTCTGGCATGGCAAAGAAAACAACTCTATTTATTTTAAGATCTATTGTATAAAGTCTTCCAACATTTAGTCTGACAAAATTCTTAAATAAAGTAATCTCCCAACTATTGGGATTTTTATTGTTAGCATATTCTATTGAATCAGAAAGGAATTTAAGCGCAGCTTTTCTATGTTCTTCATTTTTATAAGCATTTTTTAGTACTGTTTCAGCATAATCTTCTGAACTCCTATCTTTTTCATTTACTATTTCTTCATCAGGTTCTTTGGGTTTTGAATTAATTATTTCTTCATATTCATCTCTATCTAATTTGATAAGTGTCTTTCTCCATCCAGGTTTATTTACGCTTCTAACTCTTGTATCAAACCAGTCAACAGGTAATTTATGAGGATGCCTTTCTTCTGATTCATCAAAATAGTAGCTTCCGGTTACCATGCCAATACCAAGAACCTCACTTGTTCCTCTATTGGCAACAACGATGTCTCCTTCTTTAATGTTTCTGAATTTCCAGACTTGATTTGCACCAGATTTTGTATAGTGAGGATCATCCTGATATAGTTCATCTTGCTTTTTATTAAACTCAGATTTTTTCATGTTTGAAATATCTCCCAGCTTATTCCAGCCTATTTCAATAAATCCACCATCTAAGCATTCTTCCCATTTATAGGCATTTTCACCGGGAGCGATTTTCCAGTAATTCATATCCATGTTGTATTTCTTAACCGCTACAATCCAGTGGCAAAAAGAATCATAAATATATGAGACATGTTCTCCAAGTTCTTTTGAAGCCATATAATCTTTGTACTCTTCTAATAAGTTATTAATTAGTTTATTTGCTTTTGGATAGTCGGTGATTTTTTGATCTAATTTTTCATCAAGAAAATAATTCAGAACTTTTAGAGGTTTACTATTGTAAATATTAAATTTTTCAGGATTTAAGGCATTCAATATTGGTGTTAAGAAAGCGCTTTGAAAACCAGTAGAATATTCTGAAGAGCCAAATTCTTTGCAGTATTTTTCGAGATTATCAGGGTCGTAATAACAGTTTTTCACAAACTTCAGTATCTCTGAAGCGATCCTTGGCCAATCTTCAGCTTTAACCCAACCAGCATTTTCGTATTTTGCCTTAAGACTTGTATTTGCGCATGCCGCAGTAGAAGTCCATGCTCTTGCTTCTTTACTCTTTTCATTATCTTCATAAGGCAATAATTTTAAAAGAACTAAATCTGTAATATCTTCACCACGTTCTTCTCTATTCAGAATCTCGTCAAAATTCTTTTTAGCTTCTTCCCTTGAACTTTTGTATTTATCAAAATGCTCTTTACCACTTTTAGCTTTTGCATAATCATCAACATATTCATCAAAAAGCGAGAGAAATTCCTCTTCCTTTTCAGGTTTCATGAGTTTTGCTTCCTCTTCTCTAAATGCCACCCACACAAAACTCTGGATTTCGAGCATACCTTTTGGATTATATTTTTTTAACGCATTTTTTATTTCCAGCATCTTTTCTTTGAATAGCTTATACTTCTCAGCGGTGACATCACTGGAATACTTTTCACCAAATAATTTTAATAACCACTTCGCAACAGTTGGTTTGACAAATATCTCATTTTCTGGGTCTGTAATAAACAAAAAATAAGTTGGAAATGGCCATCTGCAATGAAGATTATTCCTGTTAGCATATTCTACATATCTCTTTAAACGTTCTTCTCCTGTTCCCTCACCATGTATAAGATTTAAAAATTCCTTATAAAAAGACTCTTGATCAAGATTTTCTGTAAATAAGACTTTCAAATCTCCTTCAGTGGGTACTGAATTGAAAAGAAGATTATTATCTCTACCTATCTTAAGTATTCTATCTTGCAACTCTTCAAAATTCTTCTCTTCAATTAACCTTCTTATCTCATTTTCAGATAAAAGCTCCTTCGCTTTTTTTATCGTATCCTTCTTGTACGTTATCTCGTCTTTAACAAAACGTTCGTCCTCAAATCCTTTCCAATCCGGATATAGATTTTCTACCAGATCAATCATTCTGTTTATTAGTGAATTATCCATAAAAGAACCCTCCTAAGAGAAAGGCTTATATTTTGATTACACAAAAAGCTTATCACATAGAGAAGATTAACTGATTTGATACTCTGAGCGAAGAAATGGAGTGTAAGCTTTAGTAATAAACAATCTTCTCGATTTCTATTATTGAACAAAATGTGTCTTATTTCTTTAACGAGTTTCATATATAAAAATCCACGTTGCTTTATAAATGATTCCTTAGTGATTTTAATTCTTCAAAGTCACCATGATAAAACGCTAATTAAAAACTCTACAAGAAATCCTGTAAAATAATGGTGTCTGTCCCTAATA
>JBNGCV010000126.1:0-3536 GCA_049975465.1 Kosmotogaceae bacterium
CTAAAAACCTTATACAAGGACACCCATTTTTTCTAAAAGCGATAAATTTGAATTCAACTGCATGAAAATCACTATCTGAATGCGCTAATATATAAAAACGATAAAAACGGTAATAATGACAAAAATTCAAGAACACAGTATGATTAAATCATAGAATTATTGAGGAAATTCAAATTTTTATGACGAGCTACAAAAATGCCCACCTGTTCTATAATTCAGATTCCGGTCAGAGCAAAAAAGGTCGGCAATTAGAACCAATCAGGGTGCATTTTGAACAACATGGCATCCCACTAAAGATAACAAAGTTCCCTGTTCCAGGTGAAGACATAAAAACGACTGTTGATCAAATTTTGGTAGAAGATTCAGATTTGTTTATTGCAGCGGGTGGTGATGGCACAATTTCATTGATCAGCAACAAATTGATCGGCACAGAGATCCCCCTGGCAATCCTCCCCCTGGGGACTGGGAACCTTCTGGCACAGGAATTACAAATCCCCCAGAATCTTGAAAAAGCACTTTCCTTGATAACATCCGATCAGTCAAAAACGATCTTGATGGATACATTGAAATTGGAGGGTCGTTCTTGCCTTCTTAATGTCAGTGTAGGTGTAACGCCAAAGGTAATGAAAAAAACGCAGGCAAGAGAAAAACAAAGGTATGGTATTTTCGCCTATGTTGTGCATTTTATTCAACAATTTTTAGGGCTCAAACTTAACCGCTATTTCGTGGAATATGACGGGAAAAACATCACTTTTCGTGCCTCTGAAGTCCTGATTACAAATGGGCAATCCATGGGTGTAGAAAACCTGAAATGGTCAGAAAATATTTCAATCAATGATGGACGATTGGACCTGTTCATCATTCGAGCAACCAATTTCATGGATGTCATCAGACTCGTTTTCTCAATCTTTACAAAGAAAAACGAAAGAAACGACGTAATGAAATACATCCAATTTTCTGACTACTGCCGAATTGAAACACAAACGCCATTACCAGCCCAGGCTGACGGGGATACGATTGGAGAAACCCCTGTAGAAATCAGAATATCACCCAAATCATTAAAAGTTATTGTTGGAGAAAATTATAAAACGAATTATAAGCATAAGGAGTGAATGATGAAAGAATATAAATACATCATTATTGGTGGTGGAATGACAGGATCATCTGCGATAATGGGAATTCGAAAAATCGACCCTGACGGAACAATTGCTCTTTTTTCAATGGAACCTTACAAACCTTACAATCGCCCACCCCTCACAAAAGGGCTCTGGGATGGTAAAGATATCGAAGGCATCATGCGCCCTATCGAAAAATATAATGTCGATCTCTTCCTTGAAACCCGGGTTGAGAAAATTGAGCCTGATGAAAAGTGGGTTCAGACGGATAAAGATGAAAGATTTAAATTTGAAAAATTATTGATCGCAACCGGGGGCGATCCCATTCAAATGCCCGGTGCTCCTGAAGGTGTGATTTCCTATCGAACACTGGCAGATTACGAAAAGCTCAACGAACTGGCAAAAACGAAACAAACCTTTTGCGTCATAGGCGGCGGTTTCATTGGGTCCGAGATTGCTGCAGCACTCACAAAGAATAATAAAGAAGTGACCATGATCTTTCCAGAAATTGGTATTTCTGGTCTGCTTTTCTCGGATGATCTTTCAAAATTCTTGAACGATTATTATCGCGAGCATGGTGTGACTATTCTCAATGGCTGCCTGGTCGATTCAATTTCAAAATCGGGAAATAAATACAAAGTTGAATTCCACAATATTGATACCGAGGAAGTCAGCGAAAGCGAATTTGATGTTATTGTTGTTGGTATAGGGTTGATACCCAATCTTGATTTAGCAAAGGACACTGGCCTGGAAGTTGATGATGGAATCCTTGTCAACGAGTTCCTTCAAACAAGCAAGCCTGATATCTACGCTGCCGGAGATGTCGCCAATTTTATGAATTATGGCCTGGGCAAACGGATGCGCGTGGAGCATGAGGATAACGCCAACACAATGGGAATAATTGCCGGGAAAAATATGGCAGGTGAAAGAGAAAAATATGATCACATGCCATTCTTTTATTCCGATCTTTTCGATCTCGGTTATGAAGCTGTCGGTGAAATGAATAAAGACTTCACAATCGTCTCAGATTGGATAGAGCCATACAAAAAAGGAACAATTTTTTACTTGGATGACAACAAGATTGTAGGCTTGATTTTCTGGAACCTGTGGGGCAAGGTGGACCAGGGACGAGAAATCATTCGAGAAGGTAAAGAATATCAAGTTGAAGATTTAAAGGGGTTGTTTACAGAGTAAATTCAATAATACAGACAAAACGGTCTGGCGATCGCCAGACCGTTTTTTAGCCTTATTCTTGAACAAAAAACGAATAAACGTCCCAGGATGAAAAGTTCAAATACCAAAACCCAATTCAAACCGCATCAGATTCTTTATTGTCGCCGCTTTCCATTGCCGATTTTTCACCCATGTCCGAATTTAATTCTTGATCAATCCCCATACCAGTTTCACGAAAAATCTTCCTTATCTCCCCCGTGGACCTGTCTAAATCTGCTATAGTATTCTGAATTTCTGCATCCTCCATCAATTTTTTGGGGATATCTTGAATCTCTTTTGAAGTAGAAACAAGATCCTGCCAGAATTGTGACCGGGTCAATCCCCTGATCCAGCGCGCCAAATCACCCGCCGCCTTAATCGCCTTTTCAGGACCCAGCACAATAAAAGCAATCAGCAGGATGAAAACAAATTCAAGCGCGCCAACATTAAAGACCTTCATCTAAGAACAATAAGCTTCACTGATCATTTTTTTCTGATGAATGTAATTCCTCGGACTGTTTTTCGTCTTTCTTTTCGCCGGTCAATCCATCTCTGAAAGCACGGATGCCTTCGCCCATTTCACCAGCAATTTTGCTAATTCTTCCCACCCCAAAAACAAGCAAAACAATGACTAAAACGACAATTAACTCAGGCCAACCAACCCATTTGGGCATTTTATTCTCCTTTTTTTTCTTTCTTTGCTAACACTGCTAAAAGTATACCTAACAAATATAATCCAAACAACGGCGCCATCAATATCGCCATATTGATTGGGTCTGGCGTTGGTGTCGCCACAGCTGCAATCACAGCAATAATGATGATCGCAATGCGCCATTGCTTCGCCAGCCCTTTTGCATCAATAATCCCTAATTTCGCCAGAAGATACATCACCAACGGCGTCTCAAAACTCAATCCTATCCAAAAAATAAGGTTTGTCACAAAATTGACATAATCTTTCCATTTTGGCAGCACGTCAGGTCCAGGGAATTCAACCAAAAATGGCAGGGCTGTCGGCAGCATGACGAAGTATGCAAAAACGGCACCGCCGAGAAATAATAATGTCGCTATTGGAATTGCCCACAACACCCATTTTCGTTCTTTTGAAGTCAAACCAGGGGAAATAAACAACATAATTTGGATCAAGATAAAGGGTAAAGCGATAATGAATCCAGCTAACATCGTCACCCGGAAATAAACGCTGATATTTTC
>JBNGCV010000127.1:0-3442 GCA_049975465.1 Kosmotogaceae bacterium
TTTACACCGGTAGCTCCTATATTTCCGCTATTAGTAACTGTTACTGTTCCTGATATGGTATATGTGCTATCACTCGAAGCTATATTTTTTGTTGCTGTTATTGTGTAATCAAGTAATATTGATTCACCAACTGGTAATGTTACTTCTGTAGGATTAACTGTCTTCTCCACGAGCCAGTTATAGACAATTTCTTCTTCCCAAGTTACGTTTGAATTTAACACAACATCAAGATCAACATAACTTGGCACATTTATCTTAACTTCAGCATCAGCATAATCTTTTTGATCTGTGTTGTCACTCTCTGTTAATGTAGCATTGTTTGTTAAATAGTATGTACCAGGTTCTGCACTTACATTTTCCAGTGTTAATGTATATTTCCTGGTTCCAGTGCTCTGGTTAGTAATACTCCAGGGCCAGTTTGTTGGATAACCAGTTATACTGAAACCAAGTCCGGTAATATCATCTAATGTATCCTCTACACTGGCACTTTCATCTTCTACGCTATCACTATCAGGAGTATTTGGCTTATTTACTGTATCACTATCAGTGGCGCTTCCATTATTTGTAGTAGTAACTGTCGCTATTACAGTATAGCTTGTTTGGCTAGCATCAGTAATGAAACTGAAATTATATGTCCAGTCACCTGTTCCAGGAATTTCTGTTGCACCAGCCAATGTCTTCTCATTTCCTAATAACTCAGCTTTTACTACTACTCCTGTCGCCTTTCCGCTTCCAGAGTTCGTTACTTTAACATTTCCGTTTATTGTATAGGTGCTATCTTCCGATACTTTTACTCTGGTAGCAACCAATGTGTAGTTGAGATATTCTGAATCGCCAATTCCTAACGTCGTCTCTGTCGGATTTACAGTTTTTCCTAACTCCCAATCATATTCCATTTCTCTTTCCCAGTTTATGTTAGCAGTTACTTCTGCACTGATTTCTGGAGAAAGAACATGAATCTCCAAAGTGTTAGCATCATCCGGCCTCTTTTGACCCGTATCATTTTCTGTGAGAGTTGCCAGATTTGATACAAAATATATCCCAGGAACTGCACTCTTATTGGTTACTGTAGCTGGATGAGATATTGTTCCAGATACTACATCGCCAACATTCCACGGATTAGAAGGATTTGGCTCGTTCGTCTTGAGTTCAAATCCATATTCATTATAGTCTGCCAATACAATAAATTCATTTCCAGGGGGTGCACTGTTGTTAACGCTCAAAGATGTGCCAAAAGCTTCACTTGGAGTTGTACCTAAAGTAAACCAGAACTTATCTGCTACTACACTGGCTTCTTCGTCAATTCTCTCATTTGGTGAAGGATTAGTAGGTTTGTTCTTCGTAATACTATCAAGCGCTCCTCCGTCATCCGAACTAACTATTGCATTTACTGTATAACTTGACTGACCAATTTTTGTTACGAAACTAAAGTTATAACTTTCACTTGCTCCAGCAGATATATTACTTGCTCCTGAAAGTGTTTTTGTCTCTATTCCAAAAAGTTCAGCTTTCACTACTACTCCAGAAGCCAGCCCTGCACCATTGTTCTCAACCACTATTGTTCCTGATATTGTAAACGTACTATCACTGGAATCAATGGTTCTTGTTGCAAGCAATGTATAATCAAGATTTTCCCAATCACCAATGTCCAAAGTAGTTTTTGTTGGTACAACAGAGTTCTGCAATTCCCAATCATATACTATTTTTCTTTCCCAATTTACAACTGCACTAGTTACTACATCTAAGTATGGTGATGGTACATTTATAATTACTGTCGCATCGTCAACCCTTGTTTCTTTCGTGTTATATTCCGTCAGGGTTGCTTCATTAGTTAAATAATAAGGACTTCCTTCAGCTGAAGCATTTTCATTGGTTAAAGTAGCTTTATAAGTTATTTCTGTTGACGTTTCTGTTATATCCCAATTTCTTGTAATTACATCAGGGTCAAGACTGAATCCTGCAGGTAGATTTGTTCTTTTGTCTTCTATCGTTGACGTCGCATCTTCTATCGAATCTGGAGTAGGTTCCTGTGGGGCAGTCGCATCATAACTATCTGTGTCAGTTACTTCCACTCCAGCAGTCCCTGTGGCAGTTACTGTTACTGTGAATGGATCAAAATCGCTGTCTGCTTCGAATGTAAAATCAAAACCTTCTTGATCTCCTATAGCCAAATCACCCAGCAAGCTCGTTGCTTCTTCACTATCTAAAGTTACTCCAATAACAACATCTTTTAAATCAACATTTCCATTATTTGTAGCCGTTGCTCTGCCTGTAACGGTATATGTACTTGTAACCGATGGTTCAAGTCTATTAGCTAATATTGTATATTTTAGTTCCGTCGAATCACTAGAATCTAACGTCACACTTGTTGGTTCTACTGATTTATCTATCTCCCAATCATATTTCGTTTCTCTCTCCCATGCAACTGTGTGTGAAACGGAAGCTTCTATTGAAGGTGTGTTTACCTGGGGATCTGGAACTGTTATCAGTATCCTTGCATTTGCTATTCTTTCTTCCAATGTATCGTTCTCTGTTAGTGTAGCTTTATTGGTCAATGAGTATGAACCCTTAGGCGCTCCTGTATTTGTTATTGTAGCTGTATAGGTTTTTGTGCCTCCTGTTACATCGTTGAGCTCCCATGGCCAAGCAGCATCACTTTCTACTGTAAAGCCTTCTCCTTCAAAATCAATCAGATTCGTGTATTCATCTATAACTGTTGCGCTCTCATCTGTCACTTCCGGTGTCAATCCTGAAAGACTGTGATCATTGTGATCTTCTGCTGTATATGAATATGCGTCTTTTGCTGTTGCCAGTATTCTTATTTCTGTATATGAACCAGGATCAAATGAGATTGTGAATCGATAACCATAACCTGTGGTATTACTCGCCTCTATTGAGATCCCTGGAGAACCAATAATTCCTTCTTCTTTCAGTTCTTTCCATTCTGTTCCATCTTTGTATTGCACTGTGACTGTGGCCACGACTCCAGGATCTTCTACGGGTCCTGTATTAAACACAGTCAATGTACCTGACGCTGAGTAGTTATCTATCTCATCTACTTTCGTCCTTGTCGCCTTCAATGTATATTCGAAGGTCCCACTTGCATCTTCTTCTAACTCCATCGCTTCAGGTTCTACTGCTTTAGTTATTTCCCAGTCATAAACTATTTCTTTTGTCGCATTAATTTCACTTTCAACATTTACTCCCAATTCAGGGTCTCCAGCAAATGGTACGTAATATTTGCATGGACCTGAAGCTTTATCAATGAAGCCATATTTCACGAAAATCGAATAAATTGCGAAGTATATACCTTCAGTTTCTTCTGGCAAATCTCCTAAATCCAAAACAAATTTTTCTTCATCGGCTCCTGTTCCGTAAAAGTGATTCTTTAGTTTTGTATAATCTACTATTACCGGGTATGGACTGGTCTTTGTTCCAATAT
>JBNGCV010000128.1:0-3416 GCA_049975465.1 Kosmotogaceae bacterium
CAAGAAAATTCAAAAGACGTGAACCGTGAACCGTTTACCGTGAACCGACAGGAGCGAAAAACACGTTGTGCGATAGTAGGTTGTGCGTTGTGCGTGTTAGATACCGTTGTACGTGGTACGTTGTGGGTTGTACGCAAAGTCTAAAAAAACAATAAATACAAAACGAGAGATCAAGAAAATTCAAAAGACGTGAACCGTGAACCGTTTTCCGTGAAACGATTGGAACGAAAACCTTCACTGATATATGATCTGGGAAGCAATCGGAAATGCTGAACAGAGCTCGGGATATGCTGCTTTGCAAATAATGCTTAGAAGCGGTTTTAGGTTCTACGGTTTGGGGTCTAGTGAGAATAAAATAACATCCACCACCGCAAGTGGGGTACCATTATCTAGGCTAATTATTGTTCGTTGCTAGTACTATTCTATTGAAAGCTCATTCTTTCTAATCAAGAAAATGTTTTTCGATTGTGGACAAGTAATTACCACAATTTTTTGAAAGGTAATCTTTTACTTCTTGCCAGGAAAGCTTTGCATTTAATGGTTCCGGGCTATTTTCAACATCTTCGAAATAGCACAGAGCTTTAACAATATGATATAAGTCTACATGTATTCCAAATTTTCTTTGAAAAGCTTCAGTTATTGTTTTGAATTTGTTTCTAGTCAAGATTTCAACTAAATCATAATAGTCTTTCTTTTCAGCTCTTGAAGCTATTGCTGCGAGTTTCATAGCTGATATATCCATAACTGAAGCAATCTGCACAGAATTATAATAGTTAAAATTATCTAAGACTTTATAAGGATATTCGAAAAAACTTACTTTCACATTGCGTAACTGGAATTCTAACATGCCATTTGACAATCTAATGTTTTCCAGTTCAAATCCCTTAAGGGAAAGTTTTTTAGAGAGTTGAATATTATCAAAACTTTTATCGGTGAAAAAGTCTAGATCTAAGCTTGATCTATGTTGGTAATAAAGAGCAAGAGCTGTTCCACCAGCAAGATAGAATTCTTTTGTTTCCGGAGAAAGTTCCAACAAAACATTTATCGCCTTTTTGGAAATTGTTGTTGCTTTGAGCAAACCTTTACCTCCTCTAATGGAATATTTAATATGTTAGCCCAGAAGGTGGCAGTTTTTCTCGAAATATTCTTGGTGTTTTTTACTACTTTTCTTATTTCTTCGGAAGTATATTCTTTTTTGAGTTCATGAATATCCTTTAAAATCCCATGTTCAAGGACTCTAGAAATAATAAAGTATTTGTTTTTTTGAATGTCAAGTTTGTTTATATCTACGTCCCAGAAACATCTATTTGTAAAGAATTTATGCATATTAATCACCATTTCTATTATACCAAGTATTTGGTGCAATCGTTTTTAAATAAAGGTCTGTAGATGATTATTATTTTAGTAATTAAGTACTTACTATTTGTTTTGGAAAAACTAAAAAAAGTTGTATAATAATCATGCGTGGGTGGAAGTGCTCGCGCTATAGCACAGTGTTAAGGCACTGATGCACTATTGAGTGGTAGGGGCTAAGGCTCCTACCGCTTTATATTTAGGAAACAAAACACTTCAGCTATACCATCAGTTCATCTTTATCTTCCTATTATTTTACAGTTTAGATGCTTCGGCGCTATTTATCGAATACTTTGAATAAACTGGTACGAGTTTATCGAAACAATTTATTAAATACGTCCCAGTTTGCATTTTTCCTATTTATTATTAATAAGTTGTCAAAAAAATGGAGAACAATTTTTCGCAGTATATAATAAATGTAGATGAACATTGGAAGTTGGTGATAGATATGGATAATTTTCTGGAAATAAGAAATTTGAAGAAGTCTTTTAAGGATAATGTAGTTCTTGATGGTTTAGATTTTGAAGTCTCCGAGGGTGAGATTCATGGTCTGGTTGGAAGAAATTTGTCTGGAAAATCGGTCCTGGCAAAAATCATCTCTGGTGTTCTGAGTAAAGATGAAGGTGATATTGTTTTTGAAGGCGAGGCTATAGAAGAGCTGAGCGTTTACAAAGCATTTGATCTGGGTATCTCAATGGTTTTTCAAGAATTTGCAAGTGTTCCTGATCTGACTGTTGCAGAGAATATGTTTTTGGGCAAAGAAATGTCGAAGACTTTTGGGATGATAAGCAGAAAGCAGACAATGGAAAAGGCTAAAGAAGTTATTGAAAAATATAATCTCCAATTAAATCCACAAGAACGGGTTTTTAAACTCGATGATTCAAAAAAGAAATTGGTTGAATTGGCAAACGCACTGGTAATTGATCCTAAGATGCTTATAGTGGACGAGATAACACAGCTTTTTGATAAGAAGGAAAAAGAGATTTTGTATAGGATTGTAAGAACTCAAAAGTCAGAAGGTAAATCTGTCCTTTTTATATCCCATGATCTTGATGAAATTTTATCTTTGTGTGATAGAGTTTCGGTAATAAGAAATAAGAAGGTTGTTGATACAGAGGTCAATGAAAAACTGAATAGAGATAGTTTGATAGAGCTGATGCTTGATAAAAAGATTGGTGATCTTTATCCAGAAAAGGTGGCTTTTTCTGATGAACCACTACTTGAGGTGAAGGAACTGGATGTGATCTCTAGAAAGATTGCATTTACGCTTCATAAAGGTGAGATACTGTGTATCACTGATTTGAACGATGCTGAAAAAAACGAGGTAGTGAAAGCATTGTATAGAAAGGATCCAGATAGAAATGAGATACCAATGTTTAGAGAATTGAACAACCTTTTCAGTAAGCTTGGCTCCCAGCAAAAGCCACAGAGTGATGTAGGACATTTTCCCAGAACCATGAGAGGTTATGGAATGGTTTTCGCTGTTGCATTAAAGGATAACGATAAACCAAATACTATTAATAAGAAGATTGGAAAATTAAAAATTGCTGACAAACTTGATATGAGAATGGTAAAGAAGTTTCTTCTTGAGCTAGAAACACCTGACACAATGATTGGATCGTGGATAGACAAATTCTGTAGTTATATGATCTTTACAAATCCTTCAAGGGGGCTCGACCCCGAAAGAAAAAGACAACTGTACCGCATCATTAATCACTTTTCTTCTAAGGGAAAGGGGATTATCTTGCTTTCTGATAATAAAAAAGAGATGGAGAAGATGGGGAATAAAATTATTTGACATTTGAAGAGAGGCGCTTAAAGCCACTCACTACATTCGTTCAATGCGCTTGGAGCCGCGTCCTTCGAACGCACAAGACGCTCTGAGAGAGCAGGAGTTTTAGAATACGAGAGAAGCCAAGGAAACTAGAGTACGCGAAGAACCAAGGTGACGAGAAGCCGAGAATTCGAGATAAAAAACAACGTCCAACGCTTGCCTATGGCAAGCTTGGTCCATCGACGGTACTTACGTTCAAAACACGTTGTACGTGGTACGTTGTGGGTTG
>JBNGCV010000129.1:0-3387 GCA_049975465.1 Kosmotogaceae bacterium
TACTTGCAATTGTTACTGTTGTTTCTTCCATGACTTTCAAAACATCCAGCCAGCTAAATGCTACAATGACTCTTGATGAAGAAATCACCAAACTCCATACAAATATGAGGTATATAGTTTCTCAAAGTTGGACTACATTAACCGACATCGCTGAAAGAAGTACTGAAGAAGCGGAAACTTCTTACATTGAATTGACTGACAGTGTTCCAATAACCAGTGATCCTGTTTGGGTAACATCTGTTTCAACAATTGTATATTTACCTGATGAGAAAAAGGTAGTTCATTATTATCCCGGTAACAGTGGCAACGTTGTTGAACAAATTATCGCTGAACATGTTGACGATTTTTCATTTGTTATTCCAAACGTTGGAGAGTATGTAACTTATACTGCAACTTTCACATATTATTACGATGATGAAAAAACAAAACCCGTTACCAGCAAATATACATCGGGGGCGGTGAGGTTCTATTAAGGCTGGAAAGAAAGGTTTCACATTAATTGAAACCGTGATTGTTCTTGCAATCCTAACTGTTTTTGTTACTTTTGGGGTATCAATGATGCTTCAATATAAACGTTTATCTTTATCAGCTGCAAGAGTTTCTGAGATTAGTGCGGTAAAAAATCTTGTAAATGATTATATAAGACACGATAGCAATTTAAAGGATGCAATTAATTCTAATAATTTAACAACTTATTTTGAAGATAGACTAAAACCTGCTTTAGAAAGCAGAGTAGAAGAATCTGGATATGATGACATAATTATCAAAGGAACTCCTGATGGAACAATTTCAGGAAGCGAGCTTAATTTAGCAACTGTCCATGTATTGCTTGAAGATACGAAGTCAGGTAAGGAGGAGGATGTCTATGTGGTCATCTTCACGAAATGATCGTTTAAAGAAAGGATTTGTTTTACCCTTAACATTAATATTGTTGACATTTGGTTCAATAATGGTTTTTGTAGCTGGAATACAGGTGACAAGAACCACCGATAAAATACAATCCTATAACATTGTTTCAAATCAACAAAACATTGCTGCTAATGTAGTTGAAGCAGCCAGTTATCATTTTTTTGGAAAATCTTCTCCTGCTTTTAGTGAAACATGGAGTGGAATTGAAGATTTCAAGAATTATGTTACCACCAGAGGAGGTATTAAAGGGGATTACTGGGGGATTTTTCTGAATGATTTAGATACAGAAACTGGATGCTTGAACTTAACATCCGATATTCAAGTATATGAATCAACACCCGGTTTTGGTGGTGGTAATTACAATATAAGTGCATATGTATATCCAGTAGCAGAGAAAAGAATTGTCATTGGAATATCTGATCGAAATGGAAGAAAAAGATACTCAATTGGTCTTTTATCAAATATTGCTAATCCTTCAGTACCTGCTGTAAGATTGGGAGAGCTCGCACGAGAATTATCAAAAATGCACAGCCTAAACGGGAATAAGGTTGAAGGAGACCTAGTTTTTGGTAGAGCAACGATTCTAAGCGATGTCTTAATTAAACTTACTGAATCCAGTACACCTGGTGAAATTATTTATCCCAGTCTCGAAGCTTCATCAGTAACTATTGACGGGGGAAATGTTGAAGATTATCCTAATTGGTTAACAGCAACAAGTACACAGAATACTTCAGTAATTATTGAAGGCTGGAAAGATGAACATTTATCATCTTTACCGGATGCATCAACAACGGCTTACATAAATAATAAAAACACATGGCCTGAGTCTTTTAATGGTGATACTCTTTATGTAATAGATGCAACAAATACAACTGAAAACAATTTTTATATTGATTTTGATACAGATGGAATGCATATTAGACAACTTGACGGAATTGGTGATGGAGAGAGTTTTATTGGTAGCAATATACTTACAATACCCGCAACAGTAGCTGATTTATCAAAAATTCATTTGCAAATAAATGGAAATATTGCTATTGGTGATGACCCTCATAAAATTAGCAGAGTAAATGGAAAATACTCGTTGACTGTTTATGGTGACATACACATAAGAACTAATCTTGTTTACAATGAGATTTATGATTACGTTAATAACGGTGAAGGAAATTCAAAGGTTTCAAATCATCCTCTTGGCATCACACAAGATGTAATTACTGAAATGATTAATGATAACGCAAATGATGAGCTTGATCTTGTTTCAATTGGCGGAGATGCTGTGATGGAATACGAACATGGTAGTTCTACACATGGCGTTAAATTTCTTGCAGGTGATATCATGGCTTTTGAAGAGGGTGGAACTGGTGGAGATATATCGTTCCCTGATTTAGTAGATGTAATCAATTCTGGAGGAGTTACATCTCAGTTTTTTACATTCGGATCTATCACAGCAAATACGTTTGATGCAGATGGAAATCTTGTTTATTATGACAATACGGGAAACGACAAAGGCTATAAAAATGCTCTTGAATCGTTAATTTTAGTTGCAAATAGTCTCGTTGATGACACAGCCACCACTTCAAGCGAATTACAGCTCATAGGTATGAGAACGTGGTAAGCTGACGTTTAAAAATCGAGAATCCGAGAAAAACCAAGAAGACGAGAGCCGAGAAAAACCAGGAAGACAAGAGCCGAGAAAAAACCTTAAAAAAAGAGATTCGAGAACTGCCCATATAGAAAACGAGAATCCGAGAAAAACCAGGAAGACGAGAATCCGAGAAAGTTCTTAAAACCATTGATATGCGATTTGAGAAGCAATCGGATATGCGTCCAAAAAACGGACGGATATGCGAGCCTAAATTACAGCTTGGATTTGCACATTGCGGAAAACATATCTCGTCACTTCGTGACACTCCTCTCTAGAGGAGAATAAAATAACTTAGAATACGATAAGGATCAAGGGGAACCGAGAAATTGAGCACCCCTTGTTGATACAAGACTCTTCCAGATAGCAGCTTGCAGGAAAGCAATTGCTAAAAACAAACAATCATTATATTTTTTTTAAAACTAAACCCTAAACCCCAGACCCAAGAACCGTTTGGGAGTTTAACCGCTGAAAGCGCATATCCGCCTGTTCCCAAAGGCGCAGATCAAAGGGTTCGTTTTTGAACTTTGCGTCCAACACACAACGTTTCTTCGTGTCAAATTCACACACCCCCGCCTCAGGCTCGCCCTCTTAAGAGGGCATTAAATACTCTAAAACCCACTTCTATAAAGTGCTTTAAAAATCTCCCCTTGAGGGGAGTGGCGCGCAGCGACGAGGGGTGTGTACGTCCAGGTAAGGCAAGAGTATCCAGTGGGTGAAAGACCCATCAGGGTAAAAGTCAGGAGCCCTGTAGCGCGAATAGCAGTATGTAGGGAAACCAAAGTACTGAAGTCTATTGACAAAACCATCAATTGGGTGGTGAGCAAGTATTCGGG
>JBNGCV010000130.1:0-3349 GCA_049975465.1 Kosmotogaceae bacterium
TGGTCTCAATTTGTCCAACCACTCCAAGGGGCGATTACGTCGGGTATTAAACACGCACAACCCACAACCGACAACCGACAACGTTTTCTGATTTGTTGAACCGTCGATGGGAGAAGCGAGTCGCAAAACGAGCGTTGAACAACGATGGACGTGTTCTAGTATCTAACTCTCGGATTCTCGTCTTTTCGGTCCTTCTCGTCTTCTTGTATTTGATTCCTTCCTTGAGGAAGGTACCTGTGAAGCAGGGGGAAGGTGTGAATTTGACCTTATTTTTTTGCTCTTACCAGACCCTAAACCCCAGACCCTATACCCGTTTTTTTATAAGGTCTCGCCTTCTCGTGTTTTGAACTTTCCGCACAACCCACAACCGACAACCGACAACGTTTTCTGATTTGTTGAACCGTCGATGGGAGAAGCGAGTCGCAAAACGAGCGTTGAACAACGATGGACGTGTTCTAGTATCTAACTCTCGGATTCTCGTCTTTTCGGTCCTTCTCGTCTTCTTGTATTTGATTCCTTCCTTGAGGAAGGTACCTGTGAAGCAGGGGGAAGGTGTGAATTTGACCTTATTTTTTTGCTCTTACCAGACCCTAAACCCCAGACCCTATACCCGTTTTTTTATAAGGTCTCGCCTTCTCGTGTTTTGAACTTTCCGCACAACCCACAACCGACAACCGACAACGTTATTTTGTTTTATTAAAATTGGAGTCTGTCACTATTTTCTCACATCAAGCTTAACAGCTGTTGCTAAATTTCCAAAGTTTATTAATACAAGACTCGATCGGACTTCAATATTTAAGCATTTTATGTTACAAAAATATGGGAATGCACAAATATATTTGAAAGGATGCAATGCTAATGGATGAATGGCGCATAATTGATACTGGTTCAAATGATGCATTCTTTAATATGGCTGTTGATGAAGCCATTATGATTTCTCATAAATCCGGTCTGGTCCCTCCTTCTATTCGTTTTTATCAGTGGAATCCCCCGGGCTTATCGCTGGGCTATTTTCAAAAAGCTGAAAAAGAGGTCGATTTAGATGTCTGTAAAAGATATAATGTAGATTTAGTACGCCGCCTTACTGGAGGGAGGGCAGTTTTACATGATGATGAACTAACTTATAGTATTATTATTAATGAAAAGTTTAATTTTTTACCTGCCAGCATATTAAAAAGTTATAAAATTATCAGTGAAGGTATTATTAAAGGGCTTCAATCATTAGGAATTAATGCGGAATTAAAAGCAATAGATGGCAATAAAAAAAAGGCACTTCAGGGTTTTTCTGCAGCTTGTTTTGATACGCCATCATGGTATGAAATAGTTGTTAATGACAAAAAACTTGTAGGAAGTGCCCAAACAAGACAAAAAAGTATTATTGTTCAACATGGTTCTATCCCTCTAACAATTGATGTAGACAAACTTTATAATGTGCTAAAAATTCCAAATGAAAAAACACGCCGTCGTATGAAAAAAAGATTTGAGAAAAATGCAACTGCAATAAATTATGAAACTAAATCATCAATTACCATTTTCGATTTGAAAAAATCACTGATCAAAGGCTGGGAAGATACATTTAAAATTAAGTTAACTCCAGGCAAATTAATTCCTGAAGAGGAAAAGTTAATTAAGAACTTAATCCATGAAAAATATAAAAATGATGAATGGAATTTTAAAAGATAAATGAAACAAATTTTTATATTACATAAACTACTGTTGTTAAGGAGAGAAAATATGCCTGTAAAAAGAAAACCTGAATGGTTGCGAAAAAGGAATCCGCCAAATATTATGATGAGGGAAACTAAAAAGATTCTAAAAAAATTTGAACTACATTCTGTCTGTCAAAGTGCAAGATGCCCCAATATTGCTGAATGTTTTTCAAATAAAACTGCTACTTTTATGATTTTGGGTGATATCTGTACCAGAAACTGCCGTTTTTGTGCTGTTAAAAACGGGACTCCGGGTCCCATTAACAAGAACGAACCAGAAAACATAAGAAAAGCAGTTGAGGAATTAGGATTAAAACATGTGGTAATTACATCAGTTACAAGAAATGATTTGCCTGATGGGGGTGCTAGCCAATTTATTCGTTCAATCCATGAAATTAGAAAAATGGATCCAAATATAGTAGTAGAAATCCTTACCCCTGACTTTAAAATGGATAAAAAAGTAATAAAAAATCTTGTAGATGCAAAGCCTAATATCTTCAATCATAATGTTGAAACTGTTCCTCGTCTTTATTCAAAGGTAAGACCGCAGGCTATTTATCAACGCTCTCTAGATCTTCTTGAATATGTGAAAAAACTAGATAATAAAATTTACACAAAATCAGGTATAATGCTTGGTTTAGGTGAAACTGAAGATGAAGTAATCCAGGTGATGAAAGATTTAAGAGAAATTAACTGCAATATTCTGACTATAGGTCAATATTTGCAACCAACAAAAAACCATCTAGAAGTTGAAGAATATATAGTTCCTGAAAAATTTGATAAATACAAAAAGATTGGTGAAGAATTGGGTTTTGATTATACAGCATCTGCCCCCTTTGTGAGAAGTTCATTCAACGCCAGAGATTTCTCTAATAAATTTTTAAAGAATTTATCTTCATAACGGGTAAAAAAGACCTCTTCCTTTTTAATTTTTGATCAAATGGATTTCATAATAAGGGAACTCTTTTTGTTTTTCGACAGCGTAAAATTAATGTTGTAAAAAGAGAAAAGCCCTGTATCCTATAATAGGACAAACCTATATAAAGGAGGGATACAGGGGATGAAACTAAAGAATATTATACAACAGTTTCTAGTAGAAAACGAGGAAGGACTGAACTATTATAAAGAATTTTATGACGGAATAAAGAACCAAATTTCTTCTGTTGTAAAGTTCCCTGCAAATTTCTCGATATTTTCTTTTTTACCTTTGTTTTTGACTCCCTTTTGGCATTTTCTTTATTATTTTTCTAATTATAAAATCATCTTGAGAAATTCAACTTTGACAGCAAGAGATCTAAAAACGGCCAAACAAGCGGAAAATTGAAAAGAAAAGCAGACGTACCACCACAATGGTCTATTATGTAATCTCTTTAAGTAGACCGGTTGTCTTATTCGAAATGCGTTGAATGAGGCAATGAATAGCCCATAATTTCAGTTCTTGCAAGAAAACGTTTATCTTTTTTGGACATATCTACTACCCTTATCACTTCCATGTTTTCTAGGGTCTCTACGTAAAAGAACTTGCCTCCGACTTCCCTAAGTTTTCTCAAGGGAATCGAGTCTTGAATTATCATAATCGTCTGTGTGTAGTGACAAAATGTCAGGCTTCAAATTTAAGATCCGCTATTTATGGGGGTTTC
>JBNGCV010000131.1:0-3196 GCA_049975465.1 Kosmotogaceae bacterium
TTCAGCATATGGCCACCCCACTGTATAAAAAATACAGAAGGATGGAAAATTATTCCTGAAGTAGAAAATGAGCTAAAAAACTATAAATTAAGATATCATACTGAAAAGAGCAGATATAGCGCTTTTTATAACAGTAATTTTGAAGATATTTTAAAAGAGATTGGTGCTGATGAATTTCATGTGGCAGGCCTTGTGAGTAATATTTGTGTGCTTTTTACAGTGGAAGACCTGAAAAACAGGTGGTATGATGTTTATGTTCATGAAAAAGCTACAGATTCTTACGACAAAGAGCTTCACAAATTTGCGATGAGAGAGATAAGAGAAGTTCTTGGAGCAGAGGTGGTCTAATGAAGAAACGTCTGGACCCGAGAATCTTTAAGGTCCCCATAGATAAAATCAGAACAGGTTATTATTCTGATAAATACTTTACAAGGTATACCGAAGTACTGAAAAAGGATGGGAAAGAGACCGATGTACTTTATCAATTTTTTACGAGAAAAGATGCAGTTATCGTCGGAATAGATGAAGCCCTGGCAATCCTCCGTTTTGGAACAGGATATTACGAAGACCCTGTAAAAGCAGAGAAATTGTTCAATGAAATAATTGAAATAGAGAAAAAAGTGAATTATGCAGCCTGGGAAATGAATTATGAAGCACTGAAGGATCTTTCTGCAAAAAAGTGGAATGTAAAACTCACATTGAATAAATTATGGGTCGATAAATGGGATGAAATAGAAGTAAAAGCTCTTTACGATGGAGATGAAGCAAAGGAAAATGAACCTGTTCTAACAATACAGGGTGATCCAAGATATTTTGGTTATCTGGAAACTGTGCTTCTTGGTGTAATAGCAAGAGCCAGCTCAACAGCAACATCTGTAAAAAAAGTAGTTAAAGCAGCGCGAGGAAAACCAATTCTGTTTTTTAGTGCACGGTTTGATCACTTCTGGACACAGGCAACCGATGGTTATGCAGCGTTTAAAGCAGGTGCTTTTGGAGTATCAACCGATGCAAATGCTGATTATTGGGGTGTTGAAGGTTTGGGTACAATACCTCACGCACTTATAGCTGCCTATGATGGAAATACAGTTGATGCAGCTATGGCCTTTGATAGACAAATTGAACCTTCAGTGAACCGAATTGTTCTTGTTGATTGGGAAAATGATGTAATTAAAACAACGATAGATACAGTAGCGCACTTATTTAAGATAAAAGCTGGGAAAGAGTTTGAACCTGGAGTTAGCGATCCTTCTATTATTATTGGAGAAGGTAAGGGGAAGATCTGGGGAGTAAGGTTTGATACCTCAGGTGCTTTAAGGGATAAATCTGTTGAACCGCAGGATAAGTCATCCCTTGGAGTTTGTCCACAGCTGGTGTGGAAAGCAAGAAAAGAGTTTGATAGAATCGGTTTGAATGATTTAAAAATACTGGTAAGTGGTGGATTCAATCCGGACAAGATTGAGTTATTTGAAAAATTAGAAGTACCTGCAGACATTTATGGTGTTGGATCAAAACTACTCAAGGATAAAGTTGATTTTACAGCAGATGTAGTAGAGGTAAATGGAAAACCCTGCGCTAAATATGGACGAAAAAAAGGCAATCTTTCCAGACTGGAAGAAGTTTCAAAAGTATATTGGAATGAAAATACATGGAAGTGAGGTGAGATATATGGAAAAGAAAGGAACATGGACAGTAAAAAAAGGTTTTGCTGAAATGTTCAAAAATGGCGTAATTATGGATGTAACAAGTGCTGAGCAGGCAAAAATTGCCCAGGAAGCTGGTGCGGTAGCTGTAATGGCTCTTGAAAAAGTTCCCGCTGATATTAGAAAAGAAGGCGGAGTTGCACGAATGGCCAATATTAAAAAAATTAGAGAAATAATTGATGCTGTTTCTATACCTGTAATGGCGAAAGTTAGAATAGGTCACATTGCAGAGGCAAGGATCCTGGAAGCAATGGGTGTAGATTTTATTGATGAATCGGAAGTATTAACACCTGCGGATAATCGTTATCACATAGACAAATATCAGTTCAAAGTTCCCTTTGTTTGTGGCGCAAGAGATCTAGGAGAAGCCGTGAGAAGGATATCCGAAGGCGCAGCAATGATAAGAACGAAAGGCGAAGCAGGGACAGGAAACATTGTTGAAGCGGTTAAACATGTCCGTACAGTAAATGAAGGTATTAAAGCCATCCAGCTGATGGGAGACGAAGAACTCATTCATTATGGCAAAGAAATTGGTGCTTCAGTTGAAATATTAAAACAAATTCGTGAAGCCAAAAGACTGCCAGTTGTTAATTTCGCTGCTGGAGGTGTCGCAACGCCTGCTGATGCAGCTCTCATGATGTTGCTCGGCGTTGATGGAGTGTTCGTAGGCTCAGGAATATTCAAGTCAAAAGAGCCAGAAAAAATGGGAAGAGCAATAGTAGAAGCTGTATTACATTATGACGATCCAGATAAATTGGCTAAGATAAGTGAAGATATTGGTGTTGCAATGGAAGGACAGGATGTCGAAGAACTTGAAACCAAACTCCAGGAAAGAGGTTGGTAGTGATTGCAAGTTGGAGTATTGGGCATTCAAGGAGACATTCAGGAACATCTAAGAATAGTTGAAAAACTCGGCCATAAAGCAATATGGGTTAAGAATCCAGAGCAGCTTAATAACATACAAGCGCTCATAATGCCTGGAGGAGAATCTACAACGATGACACGTCTTATGAAGGTATTCTCTCTCTGGGACAGAGTAAAAAATAAAATCCATTCTGGCATGCCCGTTTTCTCAACATGTGCTGGGATGGTTATTCTTTCTGAAAGTATTGAAAATTATCCTCACCAGGAAACAATGGGCCTTCTCCCCGTTCGTATTGAAAGAAATGGATATGGCAGACAGGTAGAAAGCTTTGAAACAGAAATTGAAATACCATACCTTGAAAATGATAGACAATTTCTGGCGGTTTTCATAAGAGCTCCCAGAATAATTGGTGCCCACGGTAGTGTAGATATACTTGCAAACTACAAAAAAGATCCTGTTTTAGTAGAATACAAAAACATACTCGCAGCTTCCTTCCATCCCGAACTTACAGATGACACCAGAATACATGAGTATTTTCTCCGGAAATTGGACAAAAAATAACTCATAAACTGATTAGGGCTTAATGAAGCTTAGAAGAGCAAATGCTTTAAAAACGAGAAAGATGAAAGTC
>JBNGCV010000132.1:0-3190 GCA_049975465.1 Kosmotogaceae bacterium
ACCTTAATTGTACTCCTTTTTGTTAAGTTTTCAGCATCGTTGCGGAAGAACCAGTATATGATAGTCATTCACATGCAATTTAATGAGGCTACTGAATTAAGCTACAAACTGCTAATAAGCTCCATGAATGTACTAATGTTTTAAAAAAGTGTGCTAAAATTACCTTCGTAAGCTACCTCATATAAGGAGGAGCTCTTTTGTTAAATTTCTTGAAGTGGTATGCTCATTTTTTCATGAGAGAGAGTTCCGAGAAAGTTCCCGAGCGTTACACATTTCCTATCGAAAGTCCGGGACTGTATATTCATTTTCCTTTTTGTAAAAGTGAGTGTGGTTACTGTCCCTATCTTAAAATGAATTATGATGAGCAGCTTGTTTCTGATTACATTATATGGCTCCAGAGAGAGAGGATGTTGCATGGTATATCGAGATTTTCATCGCTGTATATTGGTGGTGGCAGCCCTTCCAATGATATCAAAGCAATAAGGCAAATTTTGCAGTTTATTGCAGATGATATAAACGGTGAAATAGCTTTAGAAGTACATTCTGATGATTCTCAGATGAGCAATTTGCAGCGTCTAAAGGAACTGGGAGTTAATTACGTCAGTCTTGGAATACAAACGTTTGATCAGGAATTACAGAATAAAATTGGTCGTGGTGTATCCAGGAATGTAAATATTAAATCGCTGGAAAATGTTATGAACTCAGACTTTGATGTAGTCAATGTTGATCTCATTCTAGATCCAGAAAAAGAATTTAATATACTTCATAAAGATTTTATTGAGGTGACCAAATTCAAACCACAGCAAATTTCAATATACCCATTAATGCCATTTTCATTTACATCTGTACATATATCGAATAAACCAGATATTGAGATTTCTTATTTTGAGAAACTCGATGAAATTGCTGAAGATCTTGGTTACAGAAGAGATATGTTGTGGACATACACAAACAAACAAAATCTCAGATACTCCTCGGTCGGGAGAGAATTTTATCTTGGGCTGGGATTAAGTGCCTCCACTTTCACGGGAAGCTACTTTACAACAAACACCTTTTCACTGGGCAATTATGTAAAGTCGATACAGCGAAAGAAGTTGCCTGTTGCAAATTTGCGTTATTTTAATCGGTTTCAGGGTGCATTGTTTTTTGTTTTCTGGAAATTATATATTAATGAGCTTTATCTTGAACCTCTTTTAAAGTATTTCCCAGAAGCTGAGAATAAGATAAGAACGCTTTTGTGGTTTCTTGAGAGGACAAAGCTGGTCAAAGAGAGAGATAACTATTACTTCCTGACAAAAAAAGGGAAAAGAGAAATGCATAAAATGGAAGAATGGATTACCCATCATGTTATTGATCCTCTGTGGGGTAAACTAAGAAAAACGAAAAAAAGAAAATAGCAGTCACTGTTAGTGACCGCTATTTGTTTTATGCTTCATTCCAAACTGTTTCATTTAACCAATCTACAACAAGATCTATAGCAACATCTAGAATTCTGTCAAATAAGTCGTAGTCAATTTGCCATTGCTCTTCCGGTAAAACTGTATATATGAGTTCTTTTAGTTCTTCCTTTTTCTTATCACCTTCACCTGGTCTTTCAAGTAAACAAGCTCCCAGAGATAAAATTCCGCTTAGAGATCTTAAGAAAAACATCTATATTCCTCCTTTTTTATTTTTTATAAATAAACGGGGGATTGACCCCCTCGTTACTAAATAAGGTTAAAAAGCTCGTTGGATGTTCTATTTATAATACTTGCATAATCTGTGTCATAACCTGTAGGAATAACTTTCAATATAACAAGATTATCCATTACGTTCTGCACGTCTGTTGCTGTCAACGTATCAAGTGGTGATCTTAAAGTTATTCCTCTTGAGCGTCCTTCTGTAACGTTGTACCATCTCATACTTAGGGTTTCCATATTTTCACCTCCTCAATTTTTTATTGATATCACTAAATTAGTTAATCTATTGGTCCAAGATTATCCGTAGTAATGAGCCTTATTTCGACAATTGAATAATCTGTGAGAGACGCAAGATTATAAGCAGCATCGTAAGCTTCCTGTTCAGTTATTGTACTTTCAACAGAGATAGACTGTCTGTATAAGACCGGTTCACTATCTACAATTTCTCCTGTATCCCAGACAATCTGAAGTCTCTTTTCTGTGCCCAGATTTTGTACAGTTGAACCAACTCCCATTATTTTCACCTCCATATTTATTATTCGCGTGGCCACGCGAATAAATAATATAAGATATAAAAATTTATTCCTAAGTTTCTTTCTAAAAGCGTATTTTTATTTATGTGAATTCGTTAAGGCTTTTTATAGAGGTTCAAGTGGACTTTGTGATTATGTGAAAATTCCAGAAGTAAATTAATAAAGGTATAAATATGTACAAAATTTTATATAAAAAACCGCCCGGAGGGGCGGTTTTGTTTTTATTAAATGTGTGTGTCTACAATCCTACATAAACAGTTCCTTCAATACTTATTTGTCCTTCAACATTTTCGGTTTCTTCATAATTATAATTATGCTCAATAACGACATAGAAAGTTGCTTTTTCTTCGTCAGACACAAAGAATTTTCTCAAATTATCTATTCCACCATATTCTTTACTATCGACAGTTTTGGTTGTAACTCCGGGCTTCATTGTTCCTTCAATGGCAAGATCTGATTCGCCAGATGAATACCCTGTTCTACTAATGTATATTTTATATTCAAAAGATTCAAAATTTTCAGGTTCAGTTACAGTAGCAGTTACGGTAAGCTCTATTTTCTTAATTTTTGCATCGAAAGGAATATCGATGTCTTTTAAAATATTATTTACTTCTCCGGTTTGAAACTTGTATTGAGTCCATTCATTGGCATTCAATGGTGTGGTTTTAAAAGTGATGTTTTCAGGGGTTATTTCAAAATCGTAATCTAATGTATCAGGAATAGTTATAGGAATAGAGCAGGAAAAGAAGATCAAAGCCAAAGTTCCGACTAAAAAACCAAACAATGTTTTTTTCATAATAACACCTCCAGATTAATGCAAATGATTTAAATGTATTACTGATTCTATTTTACTATTTTTTTCCTTAAACAACCTTATTTTTCCTACTCATGATAATTTTTCTTGAGTTGTTCTTTAATGTTCCCTTTCATTGTTTCTAGAGAATTAATAAATGCTGAAATGTTGTCGATTCTGATCTG
>JBNGCV010000133.1:0-3150 GCA_049975465.1 Kosmotogaceae bacterium
TAATCAATGTTGGCAGCAATAATTTGTTCCTGATGTCGCCCTTTCTTTCCCGCTCCTTTTCTAGAAAGTTTGCTCCTTCGTGGAACGATTTCCGTGATAACACCTTTGCCACCATAGACAGGTTGATATTCAACTTCATCGCCAACAACAACTAACGATTTTTTGTTTTCAAGCTGTTTAAAAAGCTTACCTCTCAACGTGCAGTTCACCAATTTTCCTTCTTCATAATCCTTTACTTTAAAAAACCCTTCTGAATATTAATAACAAAACCTTTCAACTTTCTTACCTCCTATTTCTTTAGACAATTAAAAAGGCCATGATCTTCACGACCATGGCCTGTATTATGCACCAAAAACCAATGCTATATTTTTGTACAATACCTGCAGAGGTTTTGGTCGTGCTTTTC
Source organism: Kosmotogaceae bacterium (assembly GCA_049975465.1). GTDB lineage: Bacteria > Thermotogota > Thermotogae > Petrotogales > Kosmotogaceae > JASMTM01. The sequence continues at coordinate 407 of JBNGCV010000133.1, forward strand.
GTAAAACGTATTAACTTTTCTTTTGACAATTCTTAATTTTCTCAGCATCGACCTCACCTCTCTTTCTTAATGATTTAACCAATAAAGTATACCATAACTTATTTAACCTTTTTATCAATAAACAAGAAACGAACTCTAATACTAAAATCACTCTGATGACTATCCAAAATAATTTCATGGTATTATTTTAAGAACGGTTTTTTTGAGCACTAAATATTTAAGTTATATTTTCAAAATTCGACATTGATATGAAAAAACATAATGGAGAAATCTCAAATGTCTCATAGCGTTAATTATAATCATAATGAATCCATGTCTAAAAGAATATTCTTCTCAATTATTTTGAATCTGTTGATATCCATCGCTGAACTGGTTGGTGGTTTTTTATCGGGAAGTCTGGCTTTAATATCTGATTCTTTGCATAACTTTGCTGATACCAGTTCACTCATTATAAGTTATTTTGCACAACTTATTTCAAAGAAAGAGCGAACGAAAAAATACACCTATGGTTTTAAAAGAATCGAAATCATTGCCACTTTGATAAACACAACTGCACTGCTCGCTGTTGCGATTTTCTTATTAAAGGAAGCAATAACCAAACTATTGAATCCAGCTGCGATTAACAGCAATCTCATGATCTCAATAGCCATAGTAGGCCTTGCGGGGAACCTAATCACCGTTTTTTTGTTACGCAGTGGCATTAAAGAAAGTCTGAATATTCGTTCAGCATTCGTTCACATTCTTAGCGATACCCTCTCTTCAGTGTTTGTAATTGCTGGGGGGATTTTAATAAGTTTATATGGATGGTTTATTGTTGACCCTTTACTTACCCTGGTTGTTATTTCTTACATCGTGTATCAATCGGTACATCTTTTGATTGAATCCTTTAGTATAATTATGCAGGCCACACCCAAAGAAATAACTGTCGATGATATCAAACAAACCGTAGAAGATCTGGATTTCGTTGACGATGTCCATCATATACACATATGGACTACCAACGGACAGGATGTTTTAGTTGAATGCCACGTACTGATAGAAAATTTTGATCAAAATAAATTGGATTATTTTTTAAGTCAGATTAAGAAAAAGCTCAGTGGCATTGGTGTGGACCATACAACAATTCAGATTGAACAAGTATGCAATACAAAAGATTGCTGAAAATTATTTCATACTTCTGAAAGAATAATATTCCCTTTTTCGCTGTAATTTATTTCCATCGGTGAGATATGGGTCAAAGCTCTAACATCTTTATAATCAGTTCTTGCCCAGGAAAGCGCGTAAGCTCTATTTTTATAAAAAAGGATTTTTGTATTGTAAAATATATGTTCAAACTTTTCACCAAATAGGGCAGGTCCGTTATTGATGGCTTGATAAGGTCCCTTAAGATTTTCAGAAACCAGATAGTAGTCTCCCTGAATGGGCCTGTTGTTTGTTTCATTGAGGAATTTATCTGAGAAACCATAGGCACTGAAATGAAGATAATAAAGTTTGTTTTTTTTGCATATATATGGACATTCGCAGTAACCGAACCACTCGGGTAACTCTAAAGGGGGTAAAATCTGCCAATTAATCAGATCATTTGATCTCGCAAACGCTACAGTACCTCTACCATTTATCGAACCTCTCTTTTTTCTGGCACAGATTAACAAATAGAATAAACCATTTTCTTCAAAGACAAAGGGGTCTCTCCAGTGTGTCATTCCATCAGGCGAATTAACTTCATAATACCTGCTATCCACAGTTAAAATTGGTCTGTCCTTATAAATCATCTTGCATTCTTCAAAAAGAGGTGAATCTGAGATGACAAGTCCTATTTTTTGTTCATGAATTTCATTTCTGTTTCTTGAAGTGAAGTACATATAGTACCGATTATCAGATTTTACTATGCTACCAGTCCAGATTGAAGAATTATACCAGCATTCGGGGTTTGCTTTGAACACCGTACCAAGATATTTCCAGCTCTTTAGATCTCTACTGAAAGCACAACCAACACTTGAATTATCATGCCTTTCATCCCGAGTTAAGTAAGAAGGAGCCTGCAGGAAATATTTGTAATAGCCTTCCTTTTCCTTTAAAAACCAGTGATCCCATATATATTTATTCTCTATTGAAAAAGAACTTTTCATTGGTTATGCTCTCCTTTAAATTTGATCTCTAACCTAAATTATAACAGGAACATAGATATCTGTTTCAGGTTCAAAAAGCTAGTATGATACCCTGTAAACTTTTTTATACTTATTAATAATGATAATACATAAGCATGATAAAAGTTGTCTTATTATACTTTTATCTGGTGAAAAACATGAATTTTTCTGAGAGAATTTTTGATTTGTTTGAAGAGATAGTGGTTGTGTCAAGTACCTGCTGTAAAAATGACCTGAATCCTAAAATAGGTTATATTACATAGTTAGATATCTCCTTGAATTTATCCATTCTTCATTTATGTTCATCAATATAGATACCGCCAATCTTAAGAGTGAATCATCATTGGGAAACGCACCAACTACCTTTGATCGCCTCTTAAGTTCTTTGTTTAGTCTTTCCATCATGTTGGTTGTTCTTATTCTTCTCCAGTGATTTCTTGGATAATCTTTGTAGTTGAATAATCCGAACATGAATCTTTCACATGTTTGTGCTGCTTTTTCGAATCCTTCCTGTTCCAGTTCTTCAATAAAGTTTTGTAGTTGTTCTACACTGGTTAAATGTTCTTTTAATCGTTCAGATATTTCTTTCCATCGTTT
>JBNGCV010000134.1:0-3081 GCA_049975465.1 Kosmotogaceae bacterium
ATGATAACTATAAAAACAATATCACTTTTTCTAAGAGAAATGAAATACCCAGATATGCAGATTGTTTTAAAAAAACTTTTGATATCTTGATTATTTATGCTATAAATATATTATCCTACCTCCAAAAGGTGTCGAAATGCGCAAGTAATTATCTTCCTAAAGAACAAAATACTTCATATTAGTAGGAGTTTCCCGAAAATCTTTTCCTTCTTTCTTGGAGGTGGTTAAGTTGCTTCATATAAGGAATTTAAATAAAACATTTGGTGCTAACGAAATATTAAAGGATATTGATCTTGATGTCAGTGCAGGAGAAATAGTCGCGCTCGTAGGTCCAAATGGTAGCGGCAAAACTACACTACTTAATATTATCAGAGGAAAACTAAAACCAACACTGGGAAATATTGTTATAGAAAAAGATGTGAACATATCCTTTGTGCCACAGGAAAATCCCCAAGAAGACATTTCCGTAAAAGAATATCTTATTAAATCACATCCTAAAATTCATGAAATTTTTAAAGCTTTAGAAAAAAGCAGAAACAAACCAGCATGTTATGCAAATAATGTTGATAAATACTTTGAAATAGGTGGTTATGAACTGGAAGATAGATTAATGAAGTTTATCAACAGATTTAACTTTGATCCAGATGATCTTTCTAAGTCATATAATACCTTTTCAGAAGGCCAAAAAAGACTCTGGACGATACTTCGCGCGCTGCTCAAAAACTCAAAACTTTTTTGTTGGATGAACCCACAAATCATCTTGGTGTTGAGATGTGCCTTAAACTAGAAAAAATATTAGATTTCTCTAAATCTGAATCAAAAGGTGTGCTTATTGTTAGTCATGACAGGGTACTCCTAGATAGGTTGGCAGACAGAACATACTATCTGAGAAGAGGAGAAACATTAAGTGTTGCTGGTGGCTACTCGCAAATGTTAAAACATCTGAGAAAGGATTTCGAATCAAGGCAAAAGAAAGCTGGAGAAATTCAAAAAAAGATAAATCAGCTTGAAGGCGAAATAACAAGAAGAAAAAACTGGGCAGGCAAAAAGAAGCCGAAAAAAGAATTGCCGATAAAGTACAAAACAAAGGCTTCATAGGTCATAAATCAGCTAAACTCGCCAAAAGTGCTAAAGTCGTTGAAAAACGTGCAACCAAAATGCTGGAAGAACTTAAGAGTACTAAACCCTTTATTGAGAAATCATTGAAGATAGAAATTCCAGAATACAGAGTTGACAACAAAGGTGTAGTTGATGCAAAAGAAATCAGTTTCAGCTTTGGCAATGAAGAAGTGTTCAAAAAGCTGAGTTTGAGTTTATCGACAAAAGACCGAATTGGTATTATAGGAGAAAATGGTTCTGGCAAAACAACTCTCATGAGATGCCTTACTAGCGAACTTACACCCCGTGAAGGGAATATTCGTATTAACGAAGGCATTAGATATGATTATATTCCTCAAGAAGTACAGAAAACCTTTAAGAGAGGAACACTACTGGATAATATGAGAGTTTTCGATCTGGAAGAAACTAATATAAGAAAGGCACTTGGTGGTGCAAAATTCAGAGAAGACAAAGTTCATCAAGATATTTTTACATTGAGTTATGGCGAACAGATGCGTGCAGCAATTTTAAAAGCTGTACTAGAAAAAGCAGAATTTTTATTTCTGGACGAACCTACCAATCATCTGGATATTGAATCGCTTGAAGTACTGGATGATTTACCTAATGAATATCCCGGAGGTATGTTGTTTATAAGCCATGACAGACATTTTATCGCTGAACATGGAGAAAAACTCTTTTCACTTGAAAATGGAACACTTAGACAATTTATTATGAAAACACATATTGACAAAGAAGAATTTAAAATAATGCATGAATTTTCCAAAGAAGCAGTTGAACTAGCCAAGAAAAGGAGAATTGAACACAATTAATTGGAAAGTAAATTTTGTAAACTATTAGGAGGTTGTATGTGTTAAGTTCTGTTAGCGTAAACCGATAGGTGCAAAAACCGTTTATCGACGGTTCAACGAATCAGAAGACGTTGTCGGTTGTTCGTTGTACGCAAGTTCTGTAACTGCTTTTCAAGCGACTCTCTATGAGCGTCTTGTACCGCTAGATCAAGACTCTCGCTTCGATCGACTTTTTTCATTTGATCAACCCAAAACCTAATAGTGATTTTGTTTAACTGATGAATAATGTAAAATCAGTATACTCCTAAAGCTTAAATCACTGATTTTTCTTTTCTCAATTCTCCAATCTTTCTCCAATCTTATACCTGTATAAGGTCCCCATTTTCTAAAATAATAATGTTTTAGGCGCTTCACAAACATTCCATTATGTTGACTTAAGTATCTAGTGAGCCATTCAACCTGTTGGATCAGTTTATCAATCTTATCCAGCACACCCAATCTTGCTAACATTTCTGTTTTGTGAAACCACATCATACATTCTTTGTCATTCATACTTTTAAATTGAAGGTTAAAATCATGCATACAAAATGATGCAGGTGAAATAAGTTGCCCCCTTGAAAGAACATTAATTGAAGGTATTGGAGATAATTCAATTAACTTTTTTATTGCTTCCAAAAGTATCTTTTTATTTCTCTCATTTCTCCAACTTTTTGAAAAGGCCAGAAGCCTTAGATGGTAAATACCTGGCCACAGAGCTTCTTTAGAAAACACTAATTTGTTTTTGTACATTTCAGTAATTTCATCAAGAGAGTTAACCCTGGTTACATACTTAAAAGCTCTTAGTGCAACTTCTATTTGTTCCTGTACAAATTCTTTATTATCAAGACCAGCATAACAGAACAACGTGGCTCTTATTAATCTTGATCCACCAAAACCTTTTTCATCCAGTATTCTACCAACCTTTTTAAGACAACCATTATCAAAACTATCTTCTCTTTTCTCCAGTTCTGAAAACATTTTAGTAAAAAAGGAATTACTGTTATCCAAACCTTTTTCAAAGAATACCCTTTATGCAGTTTCAACCCCATTTTCACTATGAAGATCTTGATCGATCCAGCCAGACTTATTTTGCTGTTTTAGGAAGCTTTGTATTTCTGGATCATCTAATATTTTA
>JBNGCV010000135.1:0-3057 GCA_049975465.1 Kosmotogaceae bacterium
ATGAAACACCCATGACTGTTATTTAAGTTTTAAAAGACACACACGCACATGATTATATGCGCATAGATGTTACTTTTGTGGTAAAAAACAAAAAAATGGCAACAACACAAGATAAAATAGAATTTGCTCAGGTAATTGAGAAAGGTTGTGGAATAGATATCCATAAATCGGTTTTGGTATCCACTGTACAAGGAAAAGGCATCAAAACAGAAACTCGTAATTACGATTCTTTTACAGAATCCATCCAGCAATTAAGAGATTGGCTAAAATCACTGGGTATTACTCATATAGCCATGGAGAGTACGGGAGTCTATTGGAAACCCGTATACAATATCTTGGAAGAAGATTTTGAAATTATTTTGGTCAATGCCCGTGAATTGAAGAATATTCCTGGAGACAAAACAGACAAGAAAGATAGTCGACGCATTGCTAAACTTTTGTTGGCAGGGTTACTAAAAGGAAGTTTTATTCCTCCTAAGCCTGTTAGAGAAATGCGAGATTTGACGCGTTACAAACGTAGAATTGTAGAGCAAGTTGCATCAGAAAAGAACAGGATACACAAGTTTTTGGAAGATGCCAATATTAAATTATCATCAGTGGTTAGCAATCTATCGGGAGCAAGGGCAACAAAAATAATTGATGCCCTGATTGAAGGCGAAGGTGATCCCGAAGAATTGGCAAAGATGCGTCATGGTAGGATGCAGGCATCTGAACAAGATTTAATAACAGCGCTTACGGGAAATATTACCGAACACCATAAGTTCATGCTTAAAATGGTAAAGCGCTCAATAAAAGAAAAAGAGCTTTTAATTAACGAGTTGGATAAGCAGATAGACAACAAACTAAAAGAAAACGAGATGGTACTTGATGCCGAGTTGTTATCTACTATTCCAGGAGTTGATAAAGAGTCTGCTGCATATATACTATCAGAAATAGGAAACAACATGGACCAATTTCCTAATGAGCAACATTTAGCATCGTGGGCTGGATTATGCCCTGGGAATAATGAGAGCGCAGGTAAAAAAAAAAGTTCAAGAACCACGCACGGTGATAAATGGCTCAAATCAATGATTGTTCAATGCGCTTGGGCTGCAACACGAACGAAAGGAACCTATTTGAGGAGAAAATATGACAGTTTGGTAGGAAGAAGAGGGAAGAAAAGAGCTTTAGTGGCCGTTGGCCACAAAATAATTATCGCTGCTTACTTCATCCTTAAAAACAAGGAATCCTATAAAGAATTAGGAGGTGATTTTTTGGATAAAAGAAACAGGGATAAACAAATTAAGAGACATTTGCGTCAGCTAAGAGATTTAGGAGTAGATGTCTCGCAGTATGAAGCTGCATAAAGGTCGATTTTTTCTGGAGGTTGAAATATCAAGTGGAAAATATCTGCTTGAAACCCCGTAGATGAAACTGATCTTAACGCTAAGCACACACGACTATTGCCATCGAGCATGAGGATGAAATTTTGACTCTCTTAGCGTTTGAGCAGTGATTAAACTGAGTACTAAAATTAAAAAATATAAACGGATGAAACACCCATGACGAGTAAATTTTGACACACACGCACATGATTATATGCGCAAAGATGTTACTTTTGTGGGAAAAACAAAAAAAATGGCAACAACACAAGATAAAATAGAATTTGCTCAGGTAATTGAGAAAGGTTGTGGAATAGATATCCATAAATCGGTTTTGGTATCCACTGTACAAGGAAAAGGCATCAAAACAGAAACTCGTAATTACGATTCTTTTACAGAATCCATCCAGCAATTAAGAGATTGGCTAAAATCACTGGGTATTACTCATATAGCCATGGAGAGTACGGGAGTCTATTGGAAACCCGTATACAATATCTTGGAAGAAGATTTTGAAATTATTTTGGTCAATGCCCGTGAATTGAAGAATATTCCTGGAGACAAAACAGACAAGAAAGATAGTCGACGCATTGCTAAACTTTTGTTGGCAGGGTTACTAAAAGGAAGTTTTATTCCTCCTAAGCCTGTTAGAGAAATGCGAGATTTGACGCGTTACAAACGTAGAATTGTAGAGCAAGTTGCATCAGAAAAGAACAGGATACACAAGTTTTTGGAAGATGCCAATATTAAATTATCATCAGTGGTTAGCAATCTATCGGGAGCAAGGGCAACAAAAATAATTGATGCCCTGATTGAAGGCGAAGGTGATCCCGAAGAATTGGCAAAGATGCGTCATGGTAGGATGCAGGCATCTGAACAAGATTTAATAACAGCGCTTACGGGAAATATTACCGAACACCATAAGTTCATGCTTAAAATGGTAAAGCGCTCAATAAAAGAAAAAGAGCTTTTAATTAACGAGTTGGATAAGCAGATAGACAACAAACTAAAAGAAAACGAGATGGTACTTGATGCCGAGTTGTTATCTACTATTCCAGGAGTTGATAAAGAGTCTGCTGCATATATACTATCAGAAATAGGAAACAACATGGACCAATTTCCTAATGAGCAACATTTAGCATCGTGGGCTGGATTATGCCCTGGGAATAATGAGAGCGCAGGTAAAAAAAAAAGTTCAAGAACCACGCACGGTGATAAATGGCTCAAATCAATGATTGTTCAATGCGCTTGGGCTGCAACACGAACGAAAGGAACCTATTTGAGGAGAAAATATGACAGTTTGGTAGGAAGAAGAGGGAAGAAAAGAGCTTTAGTGGCCGTTGGCCACAAAATAATTATCGCTGCTTACTTCATCCTTAAAAACAAGGAATCCTATAAAGAATTAGGAGGTGATTTTTTGGATAAAAGAAACAGGGATAAACAAATTAAGAGACATTTGCGTCAGCTAAGAGATTTAGGAGTAGATGTCTCGCAGTATGAAGCTGCATAAAGGTCGATTTTTTCTGGAGGTTGAAATATCAAGTGGAAAATATCTGCTTGAAACCCCGTAGATGAAACTGATCTTAACGCTAAGCACACACGACTATTGCCATCGAGCATGAGGATGAAATTTTGACTCTCTTAGCGTTTGAGCAGTGATTAAACAAAGTACTAAAATTAAAAAATATAAACGGATGAA
>JBNGCV010000136.1:0-3021 GCA_049975465.1 Kosmotogaceae bacterium
GTCGGTCTTGTGCTCCTTTCTCTCCAGGATCTCCTTGAGGTCCATCAGGGTCCTGATGACGGCGGCGGTCTCCTCGAAGAGCCGGTGGGCCTCCTCGCGGGTCAGCCGCGCCTCTTTCAGCCTCTCCTCGTCGCGGGTCTCCTTCGCCTTCAAAACCCGGATCAGCTCTTTTATCTCCGTCTCCTCCTTATCGGTCAGGTCCTTCTCGTGGATCAGCCTCCAGATCAGGTGGCGGAGGTCGACGACCCCCTTCGCCGGGTGGACCTCGGGGGGTAGGTCGCTCGGCTTGATGAGGTCTTTTTCCATCTCCTCTCTCAAGAGGTCGGCGTCGATCTCGAGCTTCTCGGGGTCCTGGACCCCCACCCAGATCAGGGTCCGGTGGAGGTTAGCTAGAAGCTGGTCTCTCTCGCGCTCGGTTAGGAGGTCGGCCGGGACGTCTTCGGGTTCGGGCGTTGGGGGATTTTGGGGCATAGGATCTTTCCTCCGCTCCTTTTCGTCTCTATCCTCTTATTTTGGCGGCAGTTAAAGGTTTTCAGGCTTTTATGGTGTTTTTTTTAGATTTGTGATGAAAGAAAAATCGCCATAGCTTTTTATGGTTGTAGGGGTATGTTCCGCAACCGGCGAGAGACGATGTGCTGTCATCTATCTAGTATCAAAATTTGATAACTGTTGAGATAGGTTTGACGTCCATTTATGAGATCGCGAATCTAATGATAATATTACTAGTTTTGTATTATTTTATTCTCTATTTTTCCATAAGAAGAATAATAAATCCATTCGCCACTTTGTTCACCATTTGAGTAATTACCTTCACTTTGTTTCTGACCATTCTTCCAATATTTAATCCAGTAGCCGTTTCTTTTTCCATTAAAGTAATTACCTTCGCTTTTCGTTCCATTAAGCCATGATTCGATCCAGTGGCCATTTTTCATCCCGTTTAAGTACTCGCCTTCGCTTTTCCTCCCATCTTCCAGATATTCAACCCATTTGCCATTTTTCTCTCCATTAGAGTAATTACCTACACAACTTATCTGCTCATTGGGATACCATGATATATAGGGACCATCGTGTATGCCATTTTTCCAATAAGTCTCGGAGCGTTTCTCACCAGTATTATACCACTCTTCTTGAAGTCCATCTTGGACATCATCCAAAAAATTATATCTAATTCTGATAGGTGGTTCATCCCCTTTAAACCATTCTGATGAATAGTATTCTTCTTCCCATATTTTCTTATGCATAGAAAAAAATGATCTTCTTCTAATTTTACCATCCATATCAAAGCTTTCCCATAATCCATCTTTCATATCGTCTCTATAACAACCCATATATCTTATTTTATCAGGAGCACCATAATATACTATATAAGGACCTTGCTTTTTAAAGTTGTTATCAATAAAACCATATGTACATATAGAAAACTGAGTTTTCTTTAGACTTGCATAATCGATAAAATTATTGCAATTTTCGCAACCGATATCTGGGTTATCTGCATCTTTCAAGCATTTAACAAGTTTTTCCATCTCTATTGCAGCAGCAATAGTTATGTCTTCTTTGAAGGGGTCTTTTGGCGAATTTGTATCGGTAAATCCAACTCGTCTAAAGATTTTTTCGGCATATGCCCAAGTTCTAGCAGTATATTTCCAGATTGATACGGATCCAAGAAACATCACTCCAAATATGTGGTACCATGGACCCATTTTATCATGAGAAAAGATGTCTCCCGGTGGTCTAAGATTCACAAGTTTATTGGATATGGCTTTGTTGTCTGCAGGCCGAGCAACCTTAAAAAGATTATCTTCGAAATATGTTCGGTAAGATCCATCGATCGATTTTAGCTGTCTATCGTATTGTTGTTTCACTTTATTAGCTTCCAAAGAATTCTCATTTTTTTTATCAATTAAAAATATCTGCTCTCCATAACTATTCTCTGGATCTCTTTCAGCCCATGCCACTTCCTTAAGTAAATTGTGTCATGTCAATAACGCTGAAGAGACATCCCCATTTGTTATCTCTAGGGCCATCTTAAACACATCTTTGGGCCGAAGAATTTCACTAGACTTTATTATTTTAATGCTAAGTTCTAATTCACGACTGGAAACTGGTGCACCTTTATCGCCATCAAGTGTTCTTGCGATTGTACTTTTAGTATGTTTAACAAATGGATTTTTACCATGAGTACTTGAGTATGGTGTACCCGAATACAATAATAAATATGTGAGGCTTTTGCTCTCAAAATCAGCTTCCTCATCTCCAGATTTATCATAAATGTAACGTAATTCGTCATATATAGGAATTTGACTTGGAACTTCACTTTCATCAAGTTTTTTTATTTTTCCAATCTTATTTTGTTTGCAGACATAATCTGATAGTCCTTGTAAAATATCTGCAAAAGCTTGATAATCTTTCTCGTTTGTCATATATCCACCATATCTTTGTCGTTTTTCATTATATTAATATCTTCCCTTAAGCATCATATTCGACGTGTATAATTGAATTATTTTAAATACAATAAAAATTTTTATTTCCATGAATGGGTACCATACATCAATCGATGGCTTTGGCCTCGGCCTACAACGCTGCCAAGGCCTTCGGGAATAGGAGGATGTCGGTGGCTATCCGCATCGTTACTGGGGCCTGCAAGAAAACGTTTTCAACTTCAGAAGCCAACTCTTTTCCATGAAGCTCAAGGTGACCCTCGAAGAGGCTGAAGAAGGCGGTTACATTACGTGTTATCCGACGCTTCCTGGTTGCCATTCTCAGGGAGATTCTGTCGTGGAGGCCCTGGAGAATATCCTGGAGGCGATAGAGGGCTGCCTTGGATCACTTTCTGAAGAGACGTTGTATAATCAGAATAAGCAAGACTAAGACGAGCCGGTGTCAGAAGGCTAAGATCGTGTCCCCCACCACCAAATCCCGCGTCCTCTTCGTCTGCACTAACAACTCGGCCCGATCCCAAATGGCCGAAGGGCTTCTGCGCCACCTGTACGGCGATCGCTACGAGGTTTTCAGCGCCGGAAC
>JBNGCV010000137.1:0-3017 GCA_049975465.1 Kosmotogaceae bacterium
TCCTCTGTAGCAGGACTTTCAGCAGTTTAACAAATATATTAAGTTTTGTGTAGTTACTTGCAACAATACATCTTTTGCGATAAGCAAAAATACTCACAATCCTTAAGGTTTTCGCTCTCCTGGGGGGTAAAGGGTTAACAGCAGGCGATCGCAGAAATTGACGAATGGAATATTTTGTTTTATAATTCTTCAACGAAGATCAGGTCAGTTGAAATTAAAAGTATTCAAATACTTTGCTACAGTAAGAGCCGTGAATCGACTTGATGTTAGAAAAATTTTTTTTCGCCCGACCAGACTATCAAATGATCGGGATAAAAAGTTTTGAATACCTATCTTCCCGGTTCAGATCGACCGACTGATATGCTATCAATCAGGAATTAATTCAATGAAAAAAACAACCTCAGCGACTCCCCAAGGTAAAAGACGCTTAAATCTGATAATTTTAAGTTTAAATTTTGCCATTTTTGGAGCCGTATTTTTTTTGTCAAATCTCATTTTTAATTCCATGAAAACAGAACCGGAAATTCCGGTTCTCAGTGCCAAGTTGAAACAATTTTCCGAAAGAAAAGACGAATATCAAGTAATTTTTATCGGTTCCAGCCGTATTTATCGGCATATCATACCGAGCAAATTCGATCAGTTTATGGCATCTCAAGGATATCCCATTCAATCCTACAATTTTGGTGTTTCTGGTATGACAGTTCCGGAAACTCATTTTGTGCTCAAAAAAATTCTCGCCATGAAACCTCAAAACCTGGAGTTTGTTTTTCTGGAGTTGGACGATCTCAATCTTATTATAGCTGAAAAAAATCGGCGAAGTGAGCGAGTTATATACTGGCATACCTGGGAACACACTCTCTGGATTTATCAGTTATTATGGTTGAATATATTAAATGAAAAGCGACTGATTTTTCACAACTTAAAAAAAATTCATTCCCACACCGTTCCCCTGCTGTATAACTTGATTAATTTCGGACAAGGCGATCATTGGATTCAATGGATACTCCTCCCCACAGAAGGAGTTGATACGACCCTCGATCCCGGGGGAGACACCTTTTATGGAACACCCGGTATTGATGGTTATTTGGCACTAAATGACGAACCTGCTCCGAATTTCCAAAGACGACATCAGGAATTTTTGGAAAACTTAGATACTTATCATAAAAAAGTTCGATCTATAACCCGCACCTCAAATCAGCCGGCAACTCCTCAATCTGATCAGGTAAAGGCGATCGAAGATTTAATTAAAGTGGTACGAGACAGCGGTGCAACTCCCGTATTTATTATCACCCCCGTCTTGGAAAAAGAAACCCATCTCATCGCCGCTCAAACTCGAGGATATGTACCCCTTCTATTTGCATTTAACGATCCGATAGAATTTCCCATTTTGTATGATGCAAATCAGCGGTTTGATATCGACCATTTGAATCATGAAGGTGCAACAGAGTTCTCAAAATTGCTGGCAGAAAAGTTCTCTAATTATTTGGATGGGGAGACAAATTAATCGATGATTTTTACAGAATTTAGATTTTTACTTTTCTTTTTAATCGTTTTCTCGGTTCACTGGATGCTGCGAGAAAATCGATATCGAAAGTTATGGCTGCTACTTTGCAGCTATTTATTTTATGGGGCATGGGATTGGCGCTTTCTTTCCTTGATTTGGATCTCAACAGTTGTTGACTACATTGTGGGACTGCGACTCGATGAAACTACAAACGGCAACCGCAGGAAGAGATGGTTGCTCGTCAGCTTGGGTACGAACTTGGGGATTTTGGGATTTTTTAAATACTTCAACTTTTTTGTCGATTCCGCCGCAAATTTTCTGAATTTTTTGGGATTTTCTGCCGATTTTACTACCCTCAATATCATCCTTCCTGTCGGGATCAGTTTCTATACTTTTCAAACCCTCAGCTATTCCATAGACATCTATTATAAAAAAATGAAGCCCGTGTATAAATGGTTGGATTTTGCACTTTTTGTCAGCTTCTTTCCGCAACTGGTTGCTGGCCCGATTGTCCGGGCTTCTACTTTTTTGCCGCAGCTAGAGGAAACCCGAATTTTTAGTCGCGTTCGAGTCAAATATTGTCTGCTCCTTTTTCTGATTGGCTTTGTCAAAAAAGCCTGTATTTCCGATCGCTTATCTCCGATTGTTGATCGCTTTTTTGCCGCCCCCGAAACTTACACAGCCGGAAGTTCTTGGGTGGGGGTGTTATTTTATGCCGTGCAAATCTACTGCGACTTTTCAGGTTACACCGATATGGCGATCGCCTGTGCCGGTTTACTCGAATACGAACTCTGTTTGAACTTCAATTTTCCTTACTTGTCTGAGAACATTACCGAATTTTGGAGACGCTGGCATATTAGTCTGTCCACCTGGCTACGAGATTATCTTTATATCCCGCTTGGGGGCAACCGTGGGGGTCAACTGATGACCTACAGAAATCTCATGTTAACCATGCTTTTGGGGGGATTATGGCACGGAGCTGGATGGAATTTTGTCATTTGGGGAGGCTTGCATGGTGGTGCATTAATTGTACAGAGAGAATGGTCGAAATTTTCGGCTCCCTATCGGCAATTGTCTGGAGTTATGAAATCAATGGGTTCGCTATTAACATTCTACTGGGTTTGCATTGCTTGGATCTTTTTCAGATCCACAGATTTGGAAAAATCGATGACCATTTTGCAGTCATTCGTGTTATTTAATTCCTCGGGTTCAAATGAACTGGGAACACATCTCCTGGGAATATTTATCGTCTTGGCGATCGTCCATTTTGCAGCCCAGAGAAATTTTCTGGGTGAATGGTGGGAAAAAACCCCAGACTGGATTTTTGCAGCTTGGTATGGTTTAGCCGTATCTATTGCTTTTTGGTTTGTCGCTCCCAACTATTCTGCTTTTATATATTTTCAATTTTAGGCTCCAATATCAGGAAATTGCAAAGGGGGTGAACATTTGATGATTCAAGGCGTTTCGATCTGGATCGCGATCGCCTCCCCAATTAAACTCAACTGGTGCTTTT
>JBNGCV010000138.1:0-2977 GCA_049975465.1 Kosmotogaceae bacterium
AAGAAAGAAATCTACGAAGTCAATGTTGGTGGTGTAAAAAACATTTTAGAAGCGTGTAAGCTAAACCATGTAAATCGTTTAGTTTATACCAGCTCAATACATGCCTTTGCTGAGCCTGAACCCGGGTCTGAAGTAAATGAGTCATTACCTTTTAATCCTACAAAAACCAGTGGTTTTTATGGTAAATCTAAAGCTGAGGCAGCATTAAATGTACTGGCTGCCATTCAGTCAGGGCTTGATGCAGTTATTATATGTCCAACAGGTATAATTGGACCTTATGATTATAAACTTTCTGAAATGGGTAATCTGGTTAGATTATATTTGAAGGACAGACTAAAAATGGGCGTTGATGGGTCCTTTGATTTTGTGGATGTAAGGGATATTGTTGAAGGTGAAATAAAAGCAGCAAAAGAACTAGATAAAGGAGAGGTTCTCATACTTGGAGGCCAAACATTGACAATCAAAAAGTTTTTGGAATTGCTTCATGAAATATCTGGCAAAGTAAAAATCCGACACTTCCTTCCAAAAACAGTTGCAAGTATTCTCTCTCTATTTTCTTCTCTCTATTATATGGTTTCCAAAAAGAAGGCAGCTCTAACTCCCTACGCAATCCATGCTCTTACCAGAAACTACAAATATTCATATGATAAAGCTAAAAACACAATCGGCTATAAGCCAAGAAATATAAAGGATTCTTTGAGAGATTATTTTGACTGGCTAAAGACAGAAAATATCCTTTCTGTTTAATCACTAGAAATGGATAAAAAAGAAAAAGTATAGCGAAGTTCCTTTATGAAAAGCACAAGTCTATTTCACAAATTAATTATGGTACTTCTTAAGTTTCAGGTTTACTTTGAAAGATATATTCCATAAACAAACCTATAATCACAATGCTTAAAAAAGTCAGCACAAAACGCAAAATTGTGAAACCTAAACCCAGAAATTTCATCTCAACAAGCAATTGAGGAATTTTTAGTGCTGCCCAGGATCCAAGAAAAATCACTATATTGGACATTCTTGCCCACTTATTTAGAAGTGAAGATGCTAGAGGGAAGGCGGCATAAAGAGGCCCCGTGGGTAATGTACCCAGGAAAAACGAAAGTGTTATTCCTTTCAATCCGGACTTTTTTCCAAGTAATTTTTTTATTTTTTCCTTTGGTATCCAGTCTTCAATAAGACCCATTAAAACAAAAACAGGTGGCATTATTAGTAATATTTCAGTTGAGTAATTTTTGACTACATCCAGGGATTTTTCAAATGTTGTTGGATACCATATTGCCAGGATAATAAACACTGCTAATAGTACTAGAGGAGTTTTAAAACGATTAAGTATTTTGATCATAGTATTAACCCCATTGTTAAAGCAATAATAATTGCAGCGATAAAACCGAGACCATTACGCAAAATAGTGAATTTTTTTCCCAAAGATTTTATTTCCATTGGTGCCGTAATCATTCCAACCATTACAAGTGTTGTAATAAAAGCCGCGATAGTCATGTACGTCGCACCTGAGCGGAGTAATGAGCCCGCAAGAGGAAATGCAACCAGCGAAGGGATCAAGGTAATTGCTCCAAGAACTGCTGCTATACCTGTAGCCATGAAACCAGCTTCTTCGCCTACAAGCTTAGATATAAGTTCTGGTGTGAGTATGCCGAGTATGAGACCCACTACACCCAGAATTGTCAAAAGACTTGGTGCCATCTTTAACGCACTTTTTCCAGCGATTCTAAAAGCTTTAAGCGTTTTCTTCTTATCCTTCAATAATGAAAAAATTAGAGCAAAAGATACCAGTCCGTATATAGTAATGATAGTCGTCATGCTAAACCATTCCAGAATTATTGGAGATCTGTATACCCAATAATTTTGAACCTGTTTCAGTTTTCATTGATAGAATTGCAGGTTCGGTAATTAACATTTGACCTTCTTTGAGTGTTGTTGATTCATTATTTTTGGTGACTTCAACTTCTCTACTTAAAACATAAAATATCGCAAAGCTTTTCATATCACATTTGGGAATACTTTGTTTTTGTTCCAAACCAATAATTCTGGTTGTGAACGAAAATACATTCTTATCTCTGTTTTCATAATTGTCGTAAGACATATTTTTTAAATCAAATACATTAATCATCTTTTCACTCCTTCAAAGATTTATATTTTGAAAGGACTTTATCAATCTGATTTTTCCTGTTATTTAAGAAATTGATCCATCTTTCAAGTTCTTCTTTGCCTTCTTGTGTTATTTTATAAACTCTTTTTTTTGGTCCCTGTTCGCTTTCCTTCCAGATGGATTTAACTATGTTATCTTTTTCCATAGATCTTAATGTTCGATAGATTGTACTGGTATTAATCGTTTCAGGTTCAAACCCAAAATATGGAAGTCTGTTCATTAACGAATAGCCATGACTTGTTTTCTCATTTAGTAAAACCAGCAAACAAACTTTCAGAAAATGATAATTTTTGTGATGTCCTTCATGACAATTATGAAATTTCTTTTTGATTGACAGTTGCCTCCCTTTAATAAACAAAACTTTGTATTTAAAATAATATTGCTATGTGTAATTATACTATATACATAATGCATATAGTATAGCATATTGTCTCGAGAATTATAAAGTCTCACTATTTTCTTAAGTTATTTGAATTACTTGTCTTTAGTTAATTGATTTAAAATTATTTGATGTTAGTAAAAAAATCAATTTCAAGAAATGTGACTTTTCAAATGATATATAATTTTTAGGTAAAGTTGTTCCAGCGTTTTTGATTGATAATGTGAAAATAATTGAGAGGTCTAATATGAAAGTAGAAAAACAAAATTACCTGGGTTTTATTTGGCATGCCATTTTTCTGGCATTGACAATGGCATTTGTCGAAGTTAACACTGTTATACCGTCGATGATAATGGAAGCGGGTGGTAAAGGTTTTGCAGTAGGATTGAGTACTGCAATTATGGTCGGGATTCCATTACTCGTTCAGTTGC
>JBNGCV010000139.1:0-2963 GCA_049975465.1 Kosmotogaceae bacterium
CGAGATTTTGATTACTTCCCAATTTCGATAAGCCACAGATATTCCTCCGGTTTAGTTAACGAAATACTAATAATAAGTACAGAAATTATAACACATCCAATCAGAACATCAAAAAAATAATTGCCCTGATAAATAAATGAAAACCAATTCAATGCTATCGTATTAAACACCGGCTCTCCTCTTCTCATTTACCAACCGGGTTGATCGGCATATATCATATCAATGCCGTAATACATTTCTGCACAATTGTTATACCAATAATCTGGATCAGAGGACAATTCCCCAACACCCGGAATAATTTTGTCTAATTGAACAACATGAACTTCATCGAAATTATTTCGTAATGCCATGACAAGATTTTCATGACGTAAATCCCAATATTTTGACCATTTATAATAAAATCCTAGTTTTTCAATGCTCGAATTTACCAGCAAAAGCGGAATTATTATGACAGAGATAAACAGTATCCCGCCCAGGCCATAGATAATAAATCTCCTACGAACGCTTACTTGATTCTTTTCTTTTTGCAAAGACATTACAAAAGATACAATCAAACCACCTTCAAGAATACATGTCGCGACCAGGACAGTTTGTAGTAGAATCAACGCCCTCTCAGGCGGATAATCACCATAGACATAAGTGCTTGGCAACAAAACACAAGCTGACAGGAACAATAATGTCAAACCGAGACCAAAACTCATAAACAAAAATTCTGCTCGAAATTTTTTTAACAATCTACGATGTTCATAATAATGATGGCCCCTGAAATAAAGGGCTGATCCACAACCAAACAACATAGGCATAATAATGGTAAAAGGCCTTCGCATCAGCGCTTCCCAGAAAAAGATCTTAATGTGCCAACCTAATTTTGATATCAAATCTCCAAATTCAAGCGGATCTGGCAATTCACTGCTCCTAATCACTGTTACTGGCGAATAATATAATAATGCAGTAGCCAAACCAGTCCCTAAGACTGCGACCAACGTCGGTAGAAAATATTTGTTCAGATTTACTCCAAAAATTTTTGATTTAAATATCGAAGATATCAGCAGCAAGCCCAAATAACCACCCTGAAACGCAGTACCAGTTTCCGAAAATCCACCAATTAAAAGTGCAAGGGAAAAAATGCTGATCAACTTCAATACTTTGTGCTTTTTAGTTTCTGCCGCCCAAAAAATTAATAATAGAAGCCAAATTCCACAAACTAAGGGTACAAAATACGGGATCATACTCGATCGCCAGAAAATACTTTGCTCAATTAGTGGGGTGCTCCAAAGGACAAAACACACAAAACCTTCGGAAAAAACAAGCGCCTCTAACACTGTTATATTTAAATTCAAATTCAAATTCTTTGGTAACCTCACAAGGAATAAAAAAATACCCCCAATCCAGGCAATCAAAGAAAAAATTATTAGCATACTTGTGCCCCAAATAGGAAACATGCCAAAGAAACCGGACAGAAATGTCAATGAATATCGATTTCCATGATACATGTCTATCTCAAAATATGATTTAATCTGCATCCCCCAAAAACCCTCTTTCACAAGTACAGCATTATAACAGTAATCATCACCGCTCAATCGCATATGACTTGCAAGAATAAATATGAAAATTAAACTTGAAGAAAATAATACCAATAAAACCCATAGTAATATTTGATTTAGTTTATTGTGATTTTTCATTGTTACTAATTCTTCGCTATCGATCGTTCAAAACCGCCGATTGGTTTTTTAATCCCAGATTTTTTTGCTTCTCTTCAATATACATGTGACCAATTTTATTTAATTGCACTTACAAGATCGGGGACTGCCTAAATTAGATCACTGCCATTTTTAGCTATTGATCTTCATGGGAAGAAAGATCTTTAAATTCCGCATCGACAATCTCATGAGGTATTGTTTCAGTAATATCCACGCCGCTTGATGCACGATGCAAGGCTCGGCGATGTTCCTGCACGATGTCTTCCGGGCAGAGCTCAATGAACAGGGTCCCACCCAGCCATAAGATGACAGCATCCTCCAGCGGGTTGATGGGAAGAAAATCAATCGGCACAATCAAATAAAGCAATGCTCCAACCGGCAGGAGTTTCAAGCGAGAATCAACTCGCGGATCCTTCATCAACCGAAAAATCAAACTTAGATTTTCGATGATCCCACCAAAACTTGGTTGGTCATCTTTTTGAAATTTATCTAAAAACCGAGTAAATTGATTTTTCATCCTAACCTCCAATATTGGCAAGAAAACAATTGGTATTATTGGTCTTCGCGCCTTTTATCAAACATCTGTTTTCGCCGCCAGTTGATCAGCGGTGCAATCAAACGCCGGATGCCATATTTAATCACGATGGGTGACAACCAGTGACCGCCTTCACGGTAATGCACCCGCAGCATTTCCGGCCAGCAGCGATCGTCAGCCGCTATGGTTTTTGCATCGCCGTGCAACCTGAAACTCGCCCAAAGACGCCCGGGCAAATAGACCAAAGGCGCTTCACCCGCCAACCTCACCCACAAATCATAATCCATCGCGAAATAGAAGGATGGATCCAAAGGACCAACCTTATTCCAAAGTTCCGACCTGAAAAATGAGGATTGCTGGGGGATATGCACATAACCACGGCGTAGACGGTCATAATCCGTTTGGGCAGCCGGGAATAGCCCAATCTGCTGATCCTGGGCGTCGATGAAAGCGCAATCGCCATAAACCATCCCCACACCAGGATGGCTTTCCAAATAATCCACCGCCTCTGCAATTGCACCTGGCTGGTACACATCATCTGAATTCAACCACGCCAGGTATTTACCACTTGCTTTTGCAAAGCCTTTGTTGATGGCATCCGTCTGTCCATGATCAGGGATCGATTCCCAATATGCCAGTCGACTTTCATAATCCTTAATAATTTCAAGGCTGCCGTCGGTAGACCCGCCGTCAATGATGATATATTCAATATTTGGATAATCCTGTGA
>JBNGCV010000140.1:0-2951 GCA_049975465.1 Kosmotogaceae bacterium
TAGCGCACGAAGCTCCCGCAGGGAGTTTGGGATCGCGTCTCAATGGCATTGAGAAGGTCGAGGGCCGCAGGTCCCTCTGGGTCCACCATATAAGGAACGCCACAATGCGCTACCAGATCCATTTCCATAAACCCGGCGCTTTGTGTCATCCCACTCGTTCCATGTTCGAACAGGGATTTACTTTTTGAGTAATGTGCCAGGTTTGGTAATAGAGATGCCATTTGGTGACGTGTATCTGACTTTCTTTAGACAACGATCTATGGTTGATCAACTCATACTCAAGAGCAAAGTTTTCATTTCTGGACGACACGATAACTCTCCTTCTCTTTCAAATACTGAAACCATTTTGGGTAAAAAGATATGCAATCGCTTTGAACAAATCCTTCCACATATGTCCCAAATCTTTTCTAGAACATCCCCAACTTCACCTTGATATTTATTTTTCCGGCCAACCTTTTTATAGCCTTTTCTTTTTAAGCCATGTTTTAATAGTTTAATTGCATATTTCCGGTGGTATCCTGTGGCTGCAGTAAACTCGTCAATTATCTTTATCTTATCTGCTTTGCTTGCCTTTAGATATCTTGGATGGATTTCTTTTGTCAATTCTTGTTTGCTATGTTTACTCATCATTTTGCTCTATTTCCAGACTCTATGATCTATTCTGGAGTAACATAATTTTATAGGCAACGTATGTTTCTAAAGTAAGATTATTTGTAAAGCAATTCGCGTTAAGTGGGTTTTATCTTTGAGGTGGTATAACCATGAAAATCGCTCTGTGTTCAAAACGCTTTATCAATAATGATGTTTACAGTAATTTAAATACTATACTTCAATTATTGGAACAAGCGGACAGCAGCATTGACCTCATGTGTTTTGGGGAAGCTTTTTTACAGGGATTCGACAGTTTGAGTTGGAAATATGAAATCGATCAAAACATAGCCGTTGCTCAGGATTCATCAGTAATAAATAAAATCCGAACGAAAGCAAGAGAAAATGAAATTGGCGTTTCATTTGGATACATTGAAAAAGAAGGCACAAATATTTATAGTAGTTATTTGGTCCTTTCAAAAACAGGTGAAACAATAATAAACTTTAGACGCGTTTCTGCCGGTTGGAAAGAACCGATTGCCGATTACCATTACAAAGAGGGGACTTCATTTGAAAAATTTGTAATCGATAACTTATCGTTTTCTGTCGGGTTATGCGGAGATTTATGGGATGAAAGTAATGTGGAAGCTGTTTCAAAATGCTGTGCCGAACTTGTGCTGTGGCCTGTATATCTCGATTATTCCATAAGCAAATGGAATGAATCAGAAAAACATAAATATGCATTACAAGCTAAAAGATTTGGCAAAAAAGTATTGCTTATCAACAGCATATGTGACGGTGAAAGCAAAGCGAAGGGCGCATCGGCGTTTTTTTCGGGCGGAAAAATAATATATGAATCAAGTATGGGAAGCGAAAATATTCTCGTGGTGGAGGTTTAGTGCATGGACTTCGCAAAAGTTACAGCTAAATACTATTCAAAATGGATCGGAAAGGATAATATTCTACTGGACATGAGTTCCGGAGTTGAATATATTTTTTCTCCAGAAAGGAACTTGGTTCAGCCGGGATATTCCCGCCAATTCGATTTATTTATCTTCCGGCAACCTGATAAACTGATTATTTCATATGGGGATAAATTGAAAAACAGAATTGATCTTTTTAAATCCGATATGGTCACAAGGGCCGAACCGAATGATGTTATTGAAATGCTCGAGCAGAGGCTTGGCGCTACTGTATATCATGGCATAAAGTATTTATACACAACAATTCCGGATATAGAGCTTCAAGCGGTTTATCTTACAAAAAGTGATTATCCAAGTTATCTTACCTTCTTTTTGGCAAATAATCCGGGTTGCAAAAACACGGAATGGCTTGAGGAATATTTTACGGAAATGACCGATAAAAATCTTTGTTGCGGAATATTTGTCAATAACACTTTAGTCTGCTGCTCAGATGCACCTAATATGCCCTATATGAAAAATGATGTTCAGGAAATAGGAATCAATACTTTAAAGGCATATAGAGGATTGGGTTATGCAACCGATGTGTGCATAGCCGCAGTAAAGGCAATTATCAAAAACAACAAATGTCCTCAATGGTCTACAAGCGCAACCAATGTTGCCTCACAAAAACTTGCGGAAAAAATCGGATTTATAAATTACGCTGATTATTATACTGTCACACTTTAATCAAAATCATGTGAATAATCCGTAATCGGAGTTGGGATTATCTACACCCGATAAATGCACAATGTATTCAATCGATAAACGTTAACCGCACAAAGCAAACGGTATATACCGAGTGTGTTCACTCGATAAACTGGAACAAGGTTACCAAGTGCATTTTGTATCAAACTCGTGTTTTTTGCCAAAGAAAGCGTTCATTTGGGGCGCTTTTTGTTTTAAGTCCGTAGCGCACGAAGCTCCCGCAGGGAGTTTGGGATAACAAAAAAGCCTTCCCCTGGGGGAAGGTGGCACGCCGACTGTGACGGATGAGGGAATATGGGTCTAACAAGAAACTAATACCTCACAAAGATAATGCAATACTTCTATCAATATATGACAATTAAAGAATAAAGAATTTATCAAGAACTTCTAAAAAGTTGCCAGTCATAAAATTGGGTATTTATAGGAAATTGTCCCTCATCAGTCAGCTGACGCTGACAGCTTCTCCCAGGAGAAGCCTAAAACACGAAGCCTCTGAATAAATGATCAACCCAAATTCCCGTGTTACAATCATTCCAAAACAAGAAATGAACGAGAGAAAAATTTCGATGTCAGAATTCAAAGTCAAATCACTTCACGACAACAAAAACTGCGCTCAATTTACCAAGGAGGGCATGGAAGGTGGCATCCGGAAAAATCCAGACCGACCCGTCAGCCTGATCAGCCTGGAAGCCAGGC
>JBNGCV010000141.1:0-2912 GCA_049975465.1 Kosmotogaceae bacterium
TTAAGAGAAATGATTATTGCTGGTGAAATCAATGCATAGATTAAGAAAACTATTGAGAAAAAATGAATTCTATCTTGGTTTGGTAATACTTGTTCTTGTAATTTTTTTGAGCATTGCTACGGACAGTTTTCTTAAACTTGGTAATCTTATTGAACTGTTTACGAGTTATTCTTTTCTTGGAATAATGTCTGCGGGTATGCTTGTTGTTTTAATTTCTGGAGGAATAGATTTATCATTTACTGCTATCGCTACAATAGCACAGTATACAATGTCTATAACGATAATAAATCAAGGAGGCAACCTTTTTATTGCTTTCCTGATAGGCGCAACTATAGGATTGGGATTGGGAATTATAAATGCTTTATTAATTCATTTTATCAAAACACATCCACTGATAATCACCATTGCTACTTTGAATGTTTACAAGGGATTTCTTATGTATTTTTCAAGAGGAAAGTGGATCTATAACTTTCCAGTATGGTTTTATGGACCGCATGATGTTTTTGTCTTTGAAGGAAGTGATGGTTCTATTTATCCAATTTCACTCTCTTTATTTTTATTCATAGTCGTTTTTATTGTTACTGGATTTATTCTGAAATACACAACCGTTGGAAGAAAGATATATGCGATGGGTGGTAACAAAGAGGCTGCAAGACGAATGGGATTTAATTTACTTGGACTTACAATATTTGTTTATGGTTTTATTGGTCTTTTATCTGGCATTGGTTCAGTTTCTCATGCTCTTATTGTTCAAACTGTTGCGCCTAATGCAATTATTGGTAAAGAATTGGATGTTATAGCTGCGGTTGTTTTGGGTGGAGCTAGTTTACAAGGAGGACAAGGATCAGTTACAGGAACAATTCTTGGAGTCTCTCTTGTAGCGATAATATCTAATGCAGTTATCCTTTTAGGTATCCCTTCTTATTGGTATCAAATTTTCCTGGGAGCGATAATCGTTATCTCAGTTAGTATGACAGCTTACAACAATAAACGTAATATGAAGAAGGAGGCTGAGATAGATGTCGCATGAAAATAAACTGAAATTTAAAAAAATATACTGTAAATATCCAAATTTAACAGTACTTGGTGGTTTGTTTGCTTTAACAATAATTCTTTTTTCTATTTCACTTCCTGATAAGTTTTTTTCAATCTCAAATTTCTCTTCTATGGCTTTTCAACTTCCAGAACTTGGATTATTGACTCTTGCAATGGCGATCACTATGTTAAGCGGTGGAATAAATCTTTCTATAATAGCTAATGCAAATTTAGCGGGAATAATTATGGCAACATTGATGAAAACTATGATGGGAACTGGAACAGATATAAGTTTGATATCATTGATTATAGCAATCTCAGCGGGGCTTTTGGTATCTTCTTTTGTTGGGTTTTTAAATGGTACTATAATCGCTTATATTGGAGTTTCTCCCATTCTTGCAACTCTTGGAACAATGACTTTACTGAACGGGCTATCTATTCTTTTCACAAAAGGTTACGTGATTTCAGGATTACCCGAAAAAATGGTATTTTTTGGTAATGGCAGTATTTTGGGAATACCTTTTCCGTTTATAATTTTTTTAGTAACGTTAATTTTAGTAGGCTTTTGGTTAAGAAAAACACCTTCAGGATTTAGCAATTATCTTATTGGTTCTAACGAAACAGCAACACGTTTTTCGGGGATAAATACAAAGAAAGTAATTATGAAAACTTACATTGTTTCTGGCTTTTTGAGTGGTCTTGCGGCTGTTGTAATGATTTCTAGATTTAATTCTGCTAGAGCTGGATATGCAGAATCATACTTATTAGTAACAGTATTGGCTTCTGTTTTTGGTGGATATGATCCCAATGGTGGTTTTGGGAAAGTTTTGGGTCTGTTTTTATCTCTTTTTATTCTTCAATTGGTTTCATCAGGACTTAATCTTTTGGGAGTTAGCTCTTATCTTACGATTGCTCTATGGGGGCTTATTTTAATCGCAGTAATGGTGCTTCATAAATTTCAACCTAAGACAACATAATTTTCTTTAAAGACGAAATACTGAAAGAATTAAGGCTTCTTAACTGAGAATTTGTTATTACTGATTTGTTGTTTTTGCTATAAATTAGAACAACACATTATTGCCAACCAAAATAATTTCTCTTTGTGTGTATGTGCTTCTGGATGAAATCTTTGATCCCATTCATCGCCGCTTACATCATCACCACATGAAAGTAACTGTCCAAATTCAATTTTTCTAAATTGTGAAATAGTAATAAGGGCTGATGTCTCCATTTCTACTGTAAGACAACCTTCAGAAAGTCTTTTTTCAATTATTCCCCTGGTTTCTCTATAAATAGCGTCAGTTGTCCATGTTTTTCCAGTAAGGTAAGGTACTCCAATATTATCCAATGCTGTCTCAATTGTTCTCAATATTTTTGGATCGATACTTACTTCACGGGATGGAGAAAGGTAGTGATATGATGTACCTTCATCTCTAACAGCTGAAGAAACAACAATTACTGAACCTCTTTCGAATTCTTTTTTTAGAACTCCAGCTGAGCCACATGCGATGCATTTTTTTGCACCAAATGCTATTAACTCTTCCAGTACAGCACCTGATAGTGGTGCTCCCAAACCTGGATTAATTACTGCTATGTCTGTACCTTGATTTAGAAGTCTATAAACAGGAAATATTCCAGTTTCACTTTTTATTTGATGGAACTGCTCTAACAGATTATTATCTAACAGATTTTCAATAACCTCTTGATAAAAAACTAAAACTACTCGTTGTGGCATTTCATCTATAGGTTTATATATTTTTAAAGGTTCTGTAATTGATAGCTCATCGTAATTATGTTCTAAGATTGGTACATCTTTTTTCACAAGTTACCTCCTTTTATGGATTATATCATTATGAAATTGAGATCGGAGAAAGCGA
>JBNGCV010000142.1:0-2883 GCA_049975465.1 Kosmotogaceae bacterium
GAAGTAATCAATGAAACTTCTTTAGAGTTACCTGTTAATGAACCTAAGAAAGTAGTCGCTGTTTACAATTTAAAAGAATACTCTATAACCTTCAATACCGATCCCTCAGGTCTCAATATGACTGTCAACGAACAAAATATAGTTACACCTAAATCCATTAGTGCAAAGATAGGCGATACTTTTAGCTTTGAAATATCTGAACTTCAAAAGAAGAACGAAACTATATACATAGATGGTAATGACACGAGATATTCATTCTTAAAATGGGACGATGAAAACACATCCCCTTCAAGAGAGTTTACTGTAAGCGATAACTCATCTTTTACAGCATTTATGAAAACTGAGTATTTTGTGGATATTTCTTCAGAAATGACTGAAATTAACGAAACTGGCTGGTACGAAAAGGGAAAACAAATCGAACTAACAGCTCCTGAAGTAGATGGCTATGTATTTGACCACTGGATAATCAACGATTCGGAAACTGTTAATTCTGTTTCATTATCTCTTACAGTAAACAAACCAATGAAGATAGTAGCAAATTACAAAAAAGAAGTTCAAAAGTTCTCCTTATCAATTAACTCTAGTCCCCAGGAACTTACTGTTATAGTAGATGAAGAAACACTCCTTACTCCTATTATAAAAAACTTTAAAGCTAACAGTACTCATGAGTTTTCAATGGTTGATAAACAAGAAAAAGACATTTCAGAGTACGTGACAGGGAACGATACAAGATATCTTTTCGAAAAATGGAATGATGGCAGTACAGAAATTTCAAGAACGATAAGTCTTGATTCCGACAAAACCTTTACTGCAAGTACTAAAAAATACTTTAAAGTTGAAACAGGTACAATTCCATTAGGAATTGCTGAAATAATTGGAGCAGGCTGGTATGAAAATAACTCTTCAATATCTGTGAAAGCTGAAGATATTGATAATTATAATTTTCTTCATTGGCAGATCAACGGAGATATTTCTGATGAAGATGTAATAAAAACCTTAATTGTAGATAAACCAATTTCTATTAAAGCTGTATACAACACTTTTCCAATCATAAATCTTGATAATATTGCTATAGAGAAAGATCAAGAAATTCAGTTAAATCTTAATGAATTTTCATCAGATCCTGATAATGATACACTCTCATATTATTTGGTTTCAGGACCTGGTAATATTGATCAAGACACTTACTCTCTTGATACTTCAACAATTGAAGCAGGAAAATATGATGTAAAAATCAAAGTGGAGGATGGTCGTGGCGGAGTAACATCAGACTCATTCACAGTAACAATAACTGAAGCAAACAATCCACCTGTTGTTCCTTCATCACCAACCCCAAATGATGAGTCAACGAACCAGGAAACATCTCTCACGCTTTCCTGGCAGTGCTCTGATCCTGATAACGATTCTTTAGCATACGATCTATATTTTGGAACTAATAAAGACCCTGAATTGCTTGAAGACAATCTAACAGAGAAATCCTTTACAGTTAATTCATTAAACGAAAGCACCACATACTACTGGAAAATAGTTGCTGAAGATTCAAATGGTGCTATTACAGAAGGCCCTGTTTGGTCATTCTCTACAAAAGAACCTCCTCCAGCAGATGGCGTAGATTTAACAGGTCCCATTTATTCAGGAGACATTCTACTGGTAAACAACGAAAGTGAAAGTAGTAATAAGGAATATACAGGTACACTTTCAGAAAACAACTATCTTCCAGAAGGAGATTATCTACCTGAAAACCTTGAGAGAGAAGCGTATATGGTAGATCCAGAACTTCCACTTCCAGATAATGCAGATACATCTAACCTTGCTAAACCTCAGGATTTCATAGTAGCTTCATTAGGAGATACAAAGACATTCTGGGCAAGAGATTTTTCTACAAATGAAGATTACCAGATAACAGCTACCTTACAGTATTCTGGAGATCATTGTGAAGTATGGGCAGAAAATCCTGAAGAAATTACTTCTGGTAAAGCTGCTGAATTGGGTAGCGAGTTTGATAATACTATTTATCCACTAATCACAGAATATTTTTATTCACCATCAGATGTTAATAAAGATGGTAAAGTAGCTATCCTTGCCATAGATATACGGGACAATTTCGATAACACTGGAGCTTACGTTGGCGGTTATTTCTATTCAGCTGATCTTTTCAACGTAGAACATTCCAATAAAATGGAGATTTTCTATATAGACACTTATCCAACTATGCACTATCCCAAAACAAACGAGATTAATGTAAGCAGAGCTTTCTCAACCCTTGCGCATGAATTCCAGCATATGGTCAACTTCAACAGAAATTATCTTGTTGAATATGGTAACCCTATGCCTACCTGGTTAAATGAAGGATTGTCTTTAGCGGCTGAGCATCTTTACAAGGGTGTTTTAACAAGCAGGATATCATACTATAATAATTCAAGTAACATTAAGAATGGTCATTCCTTGCTGTACTGGGGTGACAACGGAGATACTCTTTCTAATTATTCTCTGTCTTATTTGTTCCTTCAGTACATAAGAACACAGGCTGGAAGCAACAATGTATTCAAAGATATTCTTCTTGATAACAAAAACGATTCAGAAGCTGTTACAAATGCCCTATCAAAATACGGAATTTCAAAAACATTTGGAGACCTTATGACAGATTTCAGACTTGCTTTACTGATAAAGGATTCAAATGGACCTTATGGATTTAATGGTGATAGTAGTTTTAGTAATATAAGTACTCAGCTATACACCGGATCAGCTAAAGATATACGTGGTGGTACTGCTTTCTTCAAAGCAATCAATGGTAGTTATGAAGATCCAGGAGATAGTGGATCATCAATACAATACGCAGGAATATTTAACTGATAAAAAAAGGGGCCCTCACGGGGGGCCCTT
>JBNGCV010000143.1:0-2771 GCA_049975465.1 Kosmotogaceae bacterium
ACAACCAACTATCGTACAACGTTTTTTGCCTTTAAAAGATGCACACACCCAGCCTTTGGCAGCCCTCTCTGAGAGGGCATTAAGTGCTATAAAAAGCTTTTGTAGCTTATATTTTAGTAGTTTTAAGATCCGTCGATGGACGGTGGACGAAGCGAAGCGTTGGACGATGGACGGTATTTTAGTCTCGCCTTCTCGTTTTCTTAATTCTCGGATCTCGATGTTTAACTAATGAGGAGCTTTTTCACTTCATCAATATTTTCATTCGCTTCCTCAGGATCGAATGCTTCACCTGCAATTCTCAACAAAGGTTCGGTTCCGGAGAATCTCAACAGCAGCCAGCTACTGTCTTCAAAATATAGTTTCAACCCATCTTTTCTGTCAATTTTTACAATTTTCTTTCCTGAAATTTCTTTAGGAGGAGACTCTACAAAACGTTCCGCTTTTATTTCTAATTCGGGATCAAGTTCAAGATTATCCTCAGAATAATAGTAGTATTTACCCAATTGAGTTTTGATTTCGTCGAAAATCTCAGATAATTTTTTGTTGGTTTTTGCGAGCATTTCAATAATTATCATGGCGGTATAGATGCCGTCTTTTTCCGGAATGTGATCTCTAAATGTAACACCACCACTACTCTCTCCACCAATAAGCAGGTCATTTTCTATCATAGATTTAGCTATATGTTTGAAACCTACTGGTACTTCGTACAGTTTTTCTCCAAGGAGCTCACATAATAAATCCAGATTATGAGTGGTAGCTATATTTCTAACTACCCCTCCATTCATGTTCTTCTCTTTCTTTAGATAGTAGTAGGCAAGCAAAATAACTTCATTTGCAGGAATATACCTGCCGTTTTCATCCACAAGTGCAATCCTATCTGCATCGCCATCTACCGCAATTCCCACATTGAAATTGTTCTCTTTCATGTTTTGTATCAATCTGGAAAGAGATTCTTCAGATGGCGCAGGAGATTTTCCACCAAACAAAGGATCACGTTCTGAATGAATGGTAACCAGATCACATCTTGCACTTACAAGTGCCATTTGTAGTGTTGACGTTCCAGCTCCAAACATGGGATCGAAGCAGATTTTAAGATTGGCTTTCTTTATAGAATCATAATCGATCTTCTCTTCAAGGTAATCCAGATAGGGATTATGAAATGCTTCTAACTTAATGTAACCACGTTTAACACCCTTGCTAAAACTGACCCATGGTATGTGTTCGGCATTAATACTGTTGGCAATCTTCTGAATATAACCGGTTATATAATCCGGTGAAGGCAATCCATCTTGTGTTTCAAACTTTATTCCATTGTAGTTGGCTGGATTATGTGAAGCTGTGAAAACTATTCCACCTCCCGCCTTCTTTTCTAAAACAGTGAATGTCACGACAGGAGTTGGAACAGATTTGTTACTCATCCATACTTTTATATTATTCGCGGCCAGCACTTCAGCAGCGATTACAGAGAATTCTTCTGAAAGAAACCGATTATCATAACCAACAACTACACCCTTTTTGGAAATACCATTGTCTATAAGATATTCCGCTATCGCATAAACAACCTTTCTAACATTCCTGCTGGTAAAACCTCTACCAATTCTTGCTCTCCAGCCACCTGTACCAAATCTAATAAATCTCTCTTCGTTAACTCCAAGATTCTCAATCTTTCGCATTATCAGCTGTTCTTCAGCTACTTTAAGATCATCTTCATTGTTTATAC
Organism: Kosmotogaceae bacterium; assembly: GCA_049975465.1. Classification (GTDB taxonomy): domain Bacteria; phylum Thermotogota; class Thermotogae; order Petrotogales; family Kosmotogaceae; genus JASMTM01. Next base: position 1,721 of record JBNGCV010000143.1, read on the forward strand.
CAAGATATTCCGTTTCATCCAGCGTTCTAAAAGCTTCTACCTTTGCGCCATGACTGATCATTATATTGAGAAGATTAGAAATATAATACTCTCCAGATTCTTTATCTTTCTCAACTTGAGAAAGATATTTCTGTGCAAGATCGCTATTAACTATCACAGGACCTATGTAATACTCCCATGACGGAGGATAGTCAGGCGTTTTATGGTCTATAACACTTACTATTTTTGACTCTTCATTTCTTTCAACGAGAGCGTAAGGATAATGCTTTTCAGTTAACCCCGTAAGTAATGTTGCATCACATTCCTTCAACTTGTGAGTGGATATTATACCCGCAAGAGATGCTTCCCTTATTAAAACAGTGTCAGCATACATAACCAACAAATCTTCTTCATTGTCAATCCTGTCTAAACCGATTCTCAGAGCATCTGCAGTTCCTAAAGCCTCCGACTGAACAACATAACTTATATTTTTTCTCCTGGACAAAGCCTCTTTAATTGATTTTCTATTTTCATCATTAACCACCACTACTATTTCTGTGTCTTTTAAAACATTTCTTAGCTTGCTGACAATAAGCGTTATCATTGGTTTCCCATTAACTTTGCCAAGCGGTTTAGAAACATTAGATTTTCCCAAAGTGCCCTTACCAGCAGCCAGTAACAATATTTTCATAACCAAACCTCACCTGTCTTGTTTTTTGTGATGTCTCAAAACAAGTTTACACGAAAAATAATGCATTAATTTATAACGTGATAAAGTGATTTGATTAATAAAAACATGTGAGTCGTTTTCTAATAAGCTCAAAAATAGAGGCTTGAATCTATGGTACAAACCACTCAGAAAGAGCGCTTGCAGATAAGCAGTTGATAAAAACAAACAATTACTATATTTTTATCAAACACTAAAACCATACCCTATACCCGTTATATCTCTAATTCTCGTTTTCTGAACCTTTCGTACAACGTATAACCTACTGTCGTACAACGTTTTTTTGATTAAAAGATTCCACCCTCGAGGGTGGCCAGCTGTACCTAGCTGGGGGTGTGATTTTTA
>JBNGCV010000144.1:0-2738 GCA_049975465.1 Kosmotogaceae bacterium
TTTTCGTAACCACTAACCACCACCGGCATATCTTCGGGGTATTGCTGGAGTATTTTTATCAGTTCGCCTGCCGTAAAGTTGTATATATTCTTATTCATCAGTACCTCCTTTTTTCAAAGCTTTATCGGTATTGGTTTGCAAAAGAATCCGCATTTGCCCGATGGCAATCTGATTCAGCTTTTTAAGACGTTCGTGCTGTGGCATGCCTTCTCCAATAAAAACAGCATTGAGGTTTTCAAGGTTTGCCAGGCAAACCAATTGCGATACGTTGGCATAGTCGCGGATATTTCCTTTTTCATCAGGGTTTTCGTCACGCCACTGTTTAGCGGTTTTACCAAATAGGGCCATGTTGAGCACATCGGCTTCGTTGGCATACACATAACTTATTTGCTGTGGCGTAAGATACTCCGGAATCAGGTTTTCCTTTATGGCATCGGTATGTATGCGGTAATTTATTTTGGTGAGCTGGCGTTTAACATCCCAGTCCAGTTCTTTATTCTCGAGTTCTTTTAAACGCTGGAACTCTTTCACCAGATAAATTTTAAATTCTGCGCTTATCCACATTCCAAATTCAAAGGCAATATCCGCATGAGCATACGTGCCGCCATAACGACCTGCTTTTGCCATCAACCCAATAGCATTTGTTTTTTGCACCCACTCTTTTACACTTATTTTGTAACTGTTTAACCCCGCCTGACTTTTAATTGTGGCGAATTCGCCATAATTAAAATCCGGGTTATGAACCCGCTCCCAAATTCCCAGGTATTCAACAGTATTGCGGTTTCTCAGCCAATCAGAGATAAAAAAATCACCATCTTTGGCCTTTAACATGTCTGTTAAAGAAATGTAATTATCCTGAGTAACGGTTATTGTATTTTCAAGTACGGTAATATTTGTATATTTTTTATTCATGATTCAAGCGTTATACGTTTTTCGACAAACAGGTCGAATTCGACCAGTTTAAAATCGGGATTGTGCAACTTTTCCCAAAGGACAGGCAGTTCAAAAATGCTTTTGCGACAATTACTCTTCATCGTTCAGTTTTATTTTTGCCAGATTCTCTGCAATCATCTTATTTAATCGTTCTTCTTCTTTCAATTGTTCGTCAAATTCTGATTTTAAGCTATTGAACCTCTCTTTAAAATCAAAATCATCTTCTTCCTCTGCCAAACCAACATATCGCCCAGGTGTAAGCACATAATCCAGTTCTTTTATCCGTTCAATAGGTGTGGAATTGCAAAAACCTTTAATATCTTCATAATTGCCATCCGGGTTTCGCCAGTTATGATAGGTTTCGGCAATCTTATCAATATCCTCTTCAGAAAGAACTTTTGTTCTACGATTAATTAAATGCCCCATGTTTCGGGCATCAATGAAAAGAATCTCACCACTGCGGTTTCTAAACTTACCATTCGTCCTGTTCCGGCTCATAAACCAAAGTGATGCAGGAATTTGAGTGTTAAGAAACAGTTTTGCAGGCAGGTTTACAATACAATCAATTAAATTGGCTTCAACCAAAGCTTTTCTAATCTCTCCTTCGCCACCCGATTTTGTGGTTAATGAACCTTTGGCCAGAACAAACCCTGCTTGTCCGTTTGGAGCTAAATGATATAGAAAATGCTGTATCCATGCATAGTTTGCATTGGATGTTGGCGGCACGCCATATTTCCAACGCCCGTCTTTTCGTAATAAATCACCACTCCAATCACTTACATTAAATGGCGGATTAGCAATAATATAATCGGCTTTTAAATCTTTATGGGCATCATTTAAAAAAGAACCTTCGTTGTTCCATTTTACCTGTGAACTGTCAATACCACGAATGGCGAGGTTCATTTTTGCCAGTCGCCATGTGGTTTGGTTGCTTTCCTGTCCGTAAATAGAAATGTCGTTTATTTTTCCGCTATGTTCCAGCACAAATTTTTCAGATTGTACAAACATACCCCCTGAACCACAGCAGGGGTCAAATACACGTCCTTTGTATGGTTCAAGCATTTTAACCAATAATTCTACAACACTGCGTGGCGTATAGAATTGTCCACCCTTTTTACCTTCTGCAAGCGCAAATTCACCAAGAAAGTATTCAAACACATGACCTAATACATCACCATTTCTTTCTTTTGTCGCCTTTAATTGAATTTTACCTATTTCATCGAATAATTCTCCTAAACTTGTTGGGTCGAGATTTTGGCGAGCATAAACTTTTGGTAACACTCCTTTCAATGATGGATTTTCTTTTTCGATGGCATCCATTGCTTCGTCAACCGATTTTCCAATTGTCGGTTGTTTTGCTTTTGAAAGAAGAAAACTCCAACGCGCTTTTTCAGGTACAAAAAATACATTTTCTGCTTTGTACTCGTCTTTGTCCTCCGGGTCTGCTCCGGCATATTCACCTTCTCCGGCTTCTAATTTTTTATACAGTTTTGTAAATGCATCGGAGATATATTTGAGGAAAATTAATCCTAAAACAACGTGTTTATATTCAGCAGCATCAATGTTTTTCCTTAGTTTATCGGCAGCTTTCCAGAGTTGTTTTTCTAAAGGTTCTTCGTTATTGTTTCCGTTTTTCTTCGCCATATATCTTAATTTCCTTTTAGAGCCATAAAGTTACATAAATGGATTCCGTTTTTGTTTGTGCGATGGCAAAAACTAATTTTTTTCTTGCAGTATCTTTCAATCAGTGCTATTATTTTATCATTCTGTTTTTTCAATTTTCATAATCAGGTTTCAATGTTCGT